>JAEZSU010000256.1 GCA_023421635.1 Actinomycetes bacterium
GTGCGGGGGCCGGCCTCCCGCCCCCCGCACACCACCGCAGAAGCGAGCACAGATGTCACAGTCATCCCCCGTCGTCGAGATGCGCGGGATCACGGTCGAGTTCCCCGGCGTGAAGGCGCTGTCGGAGGTCGATTTCGTGATGCGCCCGGGCGAGGTCCACACCCTCATGGGCGAGAACGGCGCCGGCAAGTCCACCCTGATCAAGGCGCTCACCGGGGTCTACGGGATCACCGCCGGCAGCATCCGGGTCTCCGGTACGGAGCAGACCTTCCGCTCCACCGCCGACGCGCAGGCGGCCGGCATCTCCACGGTGTACCAGGAGGTGAACCTGTGCGCGAACCTCTCGGTCGGCGAGAACGTGATGCTCGGCCACGAGCCGAGGCGGTTCGGCGCGGTGGACTGGCGGGCCACGCACCGCGAGGCGGCCAGGCACCTCGCGGACCTCGGCCTCGACCTCGACACCCGCTCGCTGCTCAGCGGGCACTCGCTCGCGGTGCAGCAGCTCATCGCCATCAGCCGGGCGATGGTCGTGGACGCCCGCGTGCTCGTGCTCGACGAACCCACCTCGAGCCTCGACCGGGGTGAGGTCGACCAGCTGTTCGCCGTCGTCCGCGGTCTTCGCGACCGCGGTGTGGCGGTGCTGTTCGTCACCCACTTCCTCGACCAGGTCTACGAGATCTCCGACCGAATCACCGTGCTCCGCAACGGCACCCTCGTCGGCGAGTACCTGCCCGCCGACCTTCCCCGCGGGCAGCTCATCGCGAAGATGATCGGCCGTGAGCTCGCCGAGTTCGACGCCATCTCCCGCACCTCCGAGCGCGCCATCGACCGCTCCGGTGCGCCGGTGATCCGCGCGACCGGCCTCGCCCGGAAGGGCTCGCTGGAACCGGTCGACATCGACGTGTACGACGGCGAGGTGGTCGGCATCGCCGGGCTCCTCGGTTCGGGACGCACCGAACTCGTCCGGCTCCTCTACGGCGCCGACCGACCGGATGCGGGGGCCACCGAGGTGCGCGGCACCCGCACCCGCATCTCCTCCCCCCGCCACGCCATCGACCACCGCATCGCGTTCTCCTCGGAGGACCGGAGGAAGGAGGGGATCATCGCCGACCTGACGGTGGCCGAGAACATCATCCTCGGCATCCAGGCCAAGCGCGGTGCCGGACGGCCGATGCGCGCGTCGGAGAAGGACGCGATCGTGGCGGAGTACATTCGCGCACTCGGAGTCCGTCCCGCCGACCCGAACGCCCTCATCCGGAACCTCTCCGGCGGCAACCAGCAGAAGGTGCTGCTGGCACGCTGGCTCGCCACCGCCCCGCAGCTCATCGTGCTCGACGAGCCCACCCGTGGCATCGACGTGGGTGCGAAGGCAGACATCCAGCGCAAGGTCGCGGAGCTCGCCGCCGAAGGCCTCGGCGTGGTGTTCATCTCCTCCGAGCTGGAGGAGGTGGTGCGCATCGCACAGCGGATCGTGGTGCTGCGCGACCGTCGTAAGATCGGCGAACTGACTGCTGACGACATCGATGTCGACGACCTGGTCGCCGTCATCGCCGAAGAGAACCACGAGACGACGACGTCTCCCGAGTCGCCGGAGCATGCGGCATGAGAACCATCCTGAGGCACCGGCTGTTCTGGCCCGTCGTCGCGTTGCTCGCCCTCGTGCTCATCAACACGGTGGCGCGCCCCTCGTTCATCGCCATCACGGTGCGCAACGGGCAGCTCTACGGGCCGCTCATCGACATCCTGCGCAACAGCGCGCCGCTCATGCTCGTCGCGCTCGGCATGACGATCGTCATCGCCACCAGGGGCATCGACCTCTCGGTCGGCGCGATCATGGCGGTCTCGGGCGCGGTGGCGCTCACCTTCATCGCCGGCTCCGACGACCCCTCGTCGCTCGGCACGGTGCTCGTGGCGATCGTGCTGGGCGTGCTCGTCGCCCTGGTGCTGGGGGCGTGGAACGGCTTCCTCGTCGCGGTCGTGGGGGTGCAACCCATCATCGCGACCCTCGTGCTCATGCTCGCCGGGCGCGGCGTGGCGCTGCTCATCACGGGCGGGTTCATCACCACGATCACCAGCCCGCCGTACAAGTTCATGGCGCAGGGGTACATCGCCGGGCTCCCGTTCGCGTTCTTCGTCTCGGTCGCGGCCATCGTGCTGATCGCGGTGATCGAGCGGCGCACCGCGCTCGGGATGCTGACCGAGGCGGTCGGCATCAACCCCGAGGCGAGCCGGCTCGCCGGTGTCCGCGCCCGCGGCATCATCTGGGGCGCGTACGCGGCGAGCGGTCTGCTCGCCGGGTTCGCCGGGGTGCTGTACAGCTCGAACATCATGGCGGCGGACGCGAACGCCGCCGGCCTCTACATCGAACTGGACGCGATCCTCGCGGTCGTGCTCGGCGGCACATCGCTCATGGGCGGCAAGTTCTCCATCGCGGGCACCGTGGTCGGCGTCTTCACGATCCAGACGCTGAAGTCGACCATCACCTTCCTCGGCGTCCCCCCGGCGGTGAGCCCGCTGTTCCTGGCCATCGTGGTCGTGATCGTCGTCCTGGTGCAGTCGCCCCGCATGCGCGGCTACCTGCGCGGGATCGGCCGCGCCCGCCGTCGCCCGTCCACCCCTGAGCCGGAGGTCGTCTCGTGACCACGTCGATCGACGCAGCGCCGCGTCGCACGCCCAGCCTCGCAGGCACCGTCACCCGGTTCCGGCACCGCTACGCATCCTGGATCCCGGTGCTCGCCGCGCTCGCGATCCTCGTGCTCATGCTCGTGGGCGCGCAGCTGTACTTCGGCAACTTCCTCACCCCGCGGGTGCTGTCGGCGCTGCTGCTGGACAACGCATACCTGCTCATCCTCGCCGTGGGCATGACCTTCGTGATCCTCACCGGCGGCATCGACCTGTCGGTCGGCGCGGTCATGGCCTTCACCGGGATGCTGGGGGCGAGCATGCTCGCCACCGGCCTGCCGACCGCGGTCGTGGTGCCCACGATGCTCGCCCTCGGTGCGGGCATGGGCCTGGCGGTGGGGATCATGGTGCAGTACTTCGACGTCCAGCCGTTCATCGCCTCGCTCGCCGCGATGTTCGCCGCGCGCGGGCTCGCGTTCATGGTGAGCCTGTCCTCGATCAAGGTCGAGGACCCGGTGATCCTGTGGCTGCAGTCCACCCGCATCCAGGGGGCGCCCGGCTCGTTCTACCTGACGCCGACGGGCATCATCGCCCTCTCGGTCGTGCTGATCGGGGCGCTCGTGCTGCACTTCACCCGGTTCGGGCGCACGGTGGACGCGATCGGCGGGAACGAGCAGTCGGCACGGCTCATGGGCCTGCCGGTCGCGCGCACGAAGCTGCTCGTCTACGTCATCGCGGGTGTGTGCTCGGGGCTCGCGGGCGTCATCTTCACGGCGTACACCGGCGCGGCCTACCCGCTGAACGGGATCGGGACCGAGCTCGACACGATCGCGGCCGTGGTCATCGGCGGCACGCTGCTCACCGGCGGCAGCGGGTTCGTGATCGGCTCCATGATCGGCGTGTTCGTGTACGGCACGATCAAGACGGTGATCTCGTTCCTCGGCGCCGACCAGTCGTGGACGCGGATCTCGATCGGGGCGCTGCTGCTGGTGTTCGTCGTGGTGCAGCGGGTGCTCGTCGCCCGGTCGACACGGCGGGGGTGACGCAGGCGCCGCCGTGCATCGTGCCCCCGGGATCGACGGCATGATAGGGAGCATGGACAGCGCTGGGGCCCCGGTCGTCGAGATCCGGGGCGCCACCGTCCGGTTCGCGTCCGAGACCGCGCTCGACGACGTCTCGCTCCGGCTCCGCGCCGGCGAGGTGCACTCCCTCATGGGCGAGAACGGCGCCGGCAAGTCGACGCTCATCAAGGCGCTGACCGGTGCCCTGCGCCTGGATGCGGGGACGATCCTCGTCGACGGCGAGCCGGTGCACTTCACGAAGCCGCAGGACGCGCAGCGCCTCGGGATCTCGCCGGTGTACCAGGAGATCGACCTGCTGCCGAACCTCAGCGTCGCCGAGAACGTGTGGCTCGGGCGCGAACCCCGCCGCGCGGGTCTCATCGATGCGCGCCGCGCACGGCGGGACACCGCCGACCTGCTGGCCTCGCTCGGCCTCGACGTCGATCCGGCGTCCCTCCTCGGCTCGCACCCGCTGGCCGTGCAGCAGCTCGTCGCGATCGCCCGCGCCATCGCGGTCGACACCCGCGTGCTCGTGCTGGACGAGCCGACCTCGAGCCTCGACGCGGACGAGGTGGCCGAGCTGTTCCGGGTGATCCGGATGCTGAAGGCGCAGGGCGTCGCGATCCTCTTCATCTCGCACTTCCTCGACCAGGTCTATGAGATCTGCGACCGCGTCACCGTGCTCCGCGGCGGCCGGTTCGTCGGCGAGTACCGCACCACCGAGCTCCTCCGGGTCGACCTCGTTGAGGCGATGCTCGGCCGTGCGCTCGCCGAGCTCCCGGAGCGGCCGGCCGCGCCGGTGGAGTCGGGCTCCGAC
>JAEZSU010000266.1 GCA_023421635.1 Actinomycetes bacterium
ACGACGCCGACAGCATGCATCCGATCACGGTCGAGGCGCTGACCGACCAGCTGCGCGCCACCACGACCGCGACCGCCGCTGCCCTCACCACCTGGGAGCAGGAGCAGGCCGCCGCGGCGGCCGCAGCCGAGGCCCTGGCCCGCGCGAACACCCCCGACGGCGCACGCGCCACCGCACGCGCACTCGCGGCGGAACGGTACGGCTGGGGCGACGGGCAGTTCTCCTGCCTGAACTCGCTCTGGCAGAAGGAGTCGGACTGGAACTACCAGGCCGAGAACCCGAGCAGTGGCGCCTACGGCATCCCGCAATCGCTCCCCGGCTCGAAGATGGCAACCGTCGGCGACGATTGGCAGACGAACGCGACCACGCAGATCTCGTGGGGCCTGGACTACATCGCCCGCGCCTACGGCACCCCGTGCGCCGCGTGGGCGCACTCGCAGGCGACGGACTGGTACTGACCCGGAGCCGCTCAGCCGCCCGCGGCGGGCGGCGTGCGGCGCGACTCCTCCAGCTCGTCCACGTACATCGACGCCCGGTCGATCGTGCCGTTGCGGTACGCCTGCCGGCCGACCATGTGGGCGGACAGCGGTGCGGTGGCCAGCTGGATCAGCACCACCGGCACGAGGAACGCCACGACCGGCCAGGACCGCACCGACAGTGCGATCGCCAGGCAGATGAGGATGAGGCCGAGCACCTGCGGCTTGGTCGCCGCATGGAGCCTCGTCGGCACATCGTGGAACCGCAAGAGGCCGATCGCCGCCGTGAGGCACAGCAGCGCGCCGATCAGGATGAGCACGAGCGCCGTGCCGTCCAGCCATGCGGTGAGCACGTCGGCGGACGAGTCCGCGGCCGCCATGATGGCCGATGTCATCGCGGTTCACCGTCCTTTCGCGCCACGAACCGCGCGATCGAGATGGATCCGAAGACACCCACCGCGGCGATCACGAGCAGCACCGGCAGCGTGCGGGTGTGCTGGTTGATCGCCATCTCGGCACCGAGCACGCACATCACCTCGGTCAGCAGCACGTCCGAGGCGACCGCGCGGTCGAGGATCGACGGCCCCGCGACGATCCGCCACAGCGTGAGCAGCGCCGCGGCGGCGAACACGGCGTAGATGACCAGGAGGAGGATGTTCACGCGGCACCACCCTTGATCCTCGCGAGCTGCGCCCGCGATCCGACGGCCTGCACGATCCTGCGCTCCCAGCGGAGCACGCTCCGACGCTGCGCCTCTACGTCCTCGTCGCTGTGCACGCCGATGACGTGCAGGTACAGGATGCGGCGATCGCGGTCGGCGTCGACGATGAGCGATCCCGGGATGAGGGATGCGGTGACCGCGGTGTGGGCGAGGATCAGATCATCGTCGACGAGCAGCGGGACCGCGATGATGGCCGTGCCCGGGTTGCCGCGCGGATTGAGCACCTGCAGCGCGACGGTGAGCGATCCCCGCACGAGCGCACCGACGAAGGCCACCACGAACACCAGGCCGTACCAGAGGTTCACCCGTCCCGAGAGCTCCACGGGCGGCAGCCGGAACACCCGGGTGACGACGACCGCGGCGACGAGGCCGGTGAGGAACGCCATGAGCGTGAACTGTCCCCACAGCAGCATCCACAGGGCGATCAGCCACACGAAGAACGGCAGCTGGCGCCACAGCTGCGACAGCACGCGCTTCGACGACGCGGTCACGAGTCCTCACCCCCGAGGACGTCCTGCACCTGCACCAGCCGCACCGGTTCGAGGAGCGCCCCGCCGATGCGTGCGCACACGTCGTACAGCGGCCCGGCGAACACGGTGAGCGCGACCGTGACGGCGACCATGCCGGCGGTGGCGGCCGTCATCACCTTCGGGATGGCACGACGCTCGGTCTGCACGGTGGCCGCGGGCGCGTCGCCCAGGTACGACAGCCGCGCCTCGACCTCGCCCGGCTCCTCGACCGTGTCCTCCTCGCGCCAGAAGCCGAGGTTCCAGGCGCGCATGAGTGCGTACAGCGTCAGCAGCGAGGTGACGACGCCCCCGACGATGAGCACCATCATGAGCGGGGAGCCCTCCTGGGCCGCCGCGTCGAAGAGGGCGAACTTGCCGATGAAGCCCGAGAACGGCGGCAGGCCGCCGAGGTTCACGGCGGGGATGAAGTAGAGCACCGCGATGACCGGTGCCGCCCGCATGAGGCCCTTGAGCTTGAGGATCGACGTCGTCCCCGCGCGGCGCTCGACGAGGCCGACCGCGAGGAACAGGGTGGTCTGCACCACGATGTGGTGGACCATGTAGTAGATCGTCGCGCCGATGGCCGCGGGCGTGGCGATCGCGAGACCGAACACCATGTACCCGATGTGGCTCACGAGCGTGAACGACAGGATGCGCTTCAGCTCCGCCTGCGCGACCGCGCCGAGCACCCCGACGATCATGGTCGCCAGCGCCACGATCAGCAGCAGGATGTTCACGTCGTTGTCGTTGAACAGCTGCGTCTCGGTGCGGATCATCGCGTAGACGCCGACCTTCGTCAGCAGGCCGGCGAACACGGCGGTGACGGGTGCGGGGGCGGTGGGGTACGAGTCGGGCAGCCAGAACGACAGCGGGAAGACGGCCGCCTTGATGCTGAACGCGAGCAGCAGCATGAGGTGCAGCACGAGCTGCACGTCCTGCGGGATCTCGGTCATCCGCTCCGCGATCTGCGCCATGTTCACGGTGCCGAGCGCGGCGTAGATCATGGCGATGGCGGCGAGGAAGAGCACCGACGACACGAGCGAGACGACGATGTAGACGATGCCGGAACGGATGCGGGCCTCGGTGCCGCCGAGGGTGATGAGCACGTACGAGGCGACGAGCAGGATCTCGAACCCGACGTAGAGGTTGAACAGGTCGCCGGCGATGAAGGCGGTGAAGATGCCCGCGGCGAGGATCAGGTAGGAGGGGTGGAAGATCGAGACGGGGGTGTCGTCGTCGCCGTCCGCCGCGCCCTGGCCCACCGAGAAGAGGAGGACCGCCAGCAGCACGATGCTGGAGACCAGCACGAGCAGCGCCGCGAGCCGGTCGACGTAGAGCACGATGCCGAACGGCGCCGGCCACCCTCCGACCTCCACGGCGATGGGCAGACCCGCATCCACCTGCACGAGGAGCACGGCTGCGATGACCATGACCGCGGTGAGCGTGGTGATCGAGACGCCCACCTGGACGCGGCGTTGCCGGCCGAACACGAGCGTGATGGCGGCGCCGAGGAGCGGCAGCGTGGCCAGCAGGGGGACGAGCGAACTCATGCCTCACCCCCCTCGGGGCCCCGGTCGGTGGGGGCGTCGTCGCGGATGCTGGACATGTCGGCGCTGCCGAGCACCTGGATGCGCGAGGTGTCGACGAAGTCGGTCGTCGCGTCGTCGTCTTCGTCGGTGATCTCTTCGTCCATCGATTCGTCGGTCTCGGTGCCGCGGGCGCGAACGGCGATGTCCTCGACGTCGTCCTCGACCGTGTCCGCCTGCCCCAGCTGCCAGGACCGGTAGATGAGGGCGAGCAGGAAGGCGGAGACGGCGAAGGTGATCACGATCGCGGTCAGGGTGAGCGCCTGCGGCAGCGGATCCGAGAAGTCGGATGCGGGGGCGTCGCCGAAGAACGGCGCGATGCCGGGCGCCCCCATGACGATCAGCAGCAGGAGGTTCGCACCGTTCCCCAGCAGCAGGAACCCGATGAGCACGCGCGTGAGGCTGCGCTCGAGCATCGCGTAGACGCCGCACGCGAAGAGGACGGCCATGATGACGATGAGGACGACGGAGACGGTCACGACGCGCGCACCCCCGCCTCACGCTGTTCCTGCCCCTGCCGGTCGACCTCGGCGCCGAGGCTGCGCAGCACGTCCAGCACGAGGCCGATGACGACGAGGTACACGCCGATGTCGAAGATCGTGGAGCTCACCAGCTCGATGTGGCCGAGCAGCGGCACGTCTGCGACGACGTAGGTGCTCGTGAGGGGCGCCGCACCGAAGAACAGCGGCACGACCGCGCAGCCGACCGCGAGGATCATGCCCGCGCCGAGGAGGCGCCCGGCGTCGGCGGGAGCGGCGACGCCGAGTTCGTACCGGCCGCCGGCGACATAGCGCATGAGCAACGCCATCCCGGCGACCAGTCCGCCCGCGAAGCCGCCGCCGGGCAGGTTGTGCCCCGCGAACAGCAGGTACAGCGACACGATGATGATCGAGTGGAACAGCACCCGCACGATGATCTCGAGCAGGATCGATCGGTTCTCGGGACGGACCCGCTGGCCGCCGACGAGCCAGGCGCGGCGGCCGGAGACGCCTGCGCCCTGCGGCCGGATGCCCTCGTCGGTCTCGACGAGCAGCCGGCGGCTGCGCATCTGCTGCAGCGGTGATGTCAGGGTCGACAGGGTGTCGGAGCGGTGGGTGACGAACACGAGCGAGGCGACACCGGTGGCGGCGAGGATGAGCACCGACAGTTCGCCCATGGTGTCCCAGCCACGGAGGTCCACGAGGGCGACGTTGACGACGTTCTTGCCGTGCCCGAGTTCGTACGCGAGCGCCGGGAAGGCCTCGGAGATCGGTTCGGCGACGCGGGCCCCGGCGGCGACGATCGCCACGAGCGCCATCGTGAGGCCGACACCGAGCGCCAGCACGGCCCGTGCGACGGGTGCCACGGATGCGTTGTGGTCGCCCATCCTGGCCGGGATGCGGCGGAGCACGAGCGCGAAGGCGACGAGGGTCACGGTCTCGACCAGCACCTGCGTGAGGGCGAGGTCGGGGGCGCCGCTCGTGGCGAACAGCACCACCATGCCGAGGCCGGTGACCGAGACGAGCACGACGCCGGTGTAGCGCTTGCGCGCGCGCACGGCGAGGAGCCCCGCGATGATCATGACCGGCGCGATCAGCACCTGGATGGGCGACTGCCACGCCTCGAGCTCGACCTGCCAGTCGCGGCCGGCGACGAGGGCGGTGCCCTGCGCGGCGACGAACACGATGAAGATGGTGCCGACGTACAGCGGGAGCGACCCGCGCTGCGTGAAGCTCGTCGTCGCGACGGCCGCCCGCAGCACCGCGCGGATCGTCAGGTTGTACGCGTCGACCGCGGTGAAGGGCAGCATCCGCCGCCGCTGGCTCCACCGCACGCGCAGCGCGAGCCAGAAGAGGGCTGCGCCGCCCACGATCGTCCCCAGCGAGATCCACAGCGCGGGCTCCCAGCCGTGCCAGAGCGCCAGGTGCGCGGTGTGGCCGGCGTGGGCGGGGATGAGGTCGGCGTACCCGGCGAACGCGGTGTCGAGCCACGGCACCGCGATGCCGCTGACGAGCGTGAGCGCGGACAACACGACGGGAACGGCGACGAACCCGGTCCCGGGCCGGGGCCATTCCATCGGCGGCAACGGTGCACCGTCGGCATCCTTCTTGGTCCAGAACGCGCCCCACACGAAGCGGATGCCGTAGGCGACCGTGAGGGCCGAACCCAGTGCGATGCCGATCAGCGCGCCCCACGCCCATGCGCCGCCGTCGTCGAGGAGCGCTGCGAGCACCCCCTCCTTCGCGACGAAGCCGATCGTGGGGATGATGCCGGCCATCGAGGCGACCGCCAGCATCGAGAACGCGGCGAGTGCCGGCGCCTGCCGGCCGAGACCGGTGAGGTCGGTGATGTCGCGGGTGGAGACCTGGTGGTCGATGATGCCGACGACGAGGAACAGCGACGACTTGAACAGCGCGTGGCTGAGCAGCAGTGCGAGGCCGGCGAGGGCGGCGTCACGGGTCCCGAAGCCGAGGACGACCGTGAGGAAGCCGAGCTGGCTGACCGTGCCGAAGGCGAGGATGCGCTTCAGGTCGAACTCGCGGAGCGCCTGCAGACCGCCGAGGAGCATCGTGAACACGCCGAGGCTGATCACGATGGGCCGCCACGGCCCCTCCATCGCGTACACCGGGGCGAAGCGGGCGATCAGGTAGATGCCGGCCTTCACCATTGCCGCGGCGTGCAGGTACGCGCTGACCGGCGTGGGCGCCGCCATGGCGCCGGGCAGCCAGAAATGGAACGGGAAGATGGCGGACTTGCTGAGCGCACCCACGAGCAGCAGCACCAGCGCGGCGTTCACGACCGGGCCGGTGGGCGCCTCGGCGAGCATCGTGGAGATGCTCGTGGTCCCGGCCTCGGTCACGAGCAGCACCACGCCGATGAGCATGACCAGGCCCCCGAGGCTCGTGACCAGCAGTGCCTGCAAGGCAGCACGGCGGCTCGCGCCGCGGGCGTGGTAGTAGCCGATGAGCAGGTAGGAGAGCACGCTCGTGATCTCCCAGAACATCACCAGCACGACGAGGTCGTCCGTGAGCACGAGCCCGAACATGGCACCCGCGAACGCGAGCAGCACCGACGCGAACTGGCCGAGGCCGTCGGTCTTCCCGGCGAAGTACCACCGGCAGTAGATCATCACGAGCGCGCCGACGCCGGTGACGATGAGCGCGAGGAGCCAGGAGAGCGTGTCCATGCGCATGGAGAGTGCGATCCCGAGGCTCGGGATCCACTCCACCTGCTCGAACCGCACCTCTCCGGCGAGGATCGCGGGGGTCTGTGCGGCCGTGTACGCGAAGGCGATGAGCGGCAGGACGGCGGCCAGCAGGAACGCGTTGGAACCGAGGCGGCGCACCAGCGGCGGGACGATCAGCGGCACCAGGGCGAACGCAGCGAGGAGGACCAGCAAGAGGCCTCCTCGTGGTCGTCGGCCGGTGCGATGCACCGGACTCAGGCGATCGGGGTGTCGGGACCTATTCTACGTGCCCGCTATGACCGCTTCGGCACGTCCGCGGTCGTATCCCCGCGACGGAATGTGGTGGTGAGCCGGATGCTGGCCGGCGCCGCATCCGCGAGCATCGCCGTGATGGCCGCCCCCGCGGCCCTGCCCTTCGCCGCCGCGGGCTGCTCCATCGTGGTCAGCGTGAGCGGCGCGATCCCGTCGGAGGAGATGCCGTCGAAGCCGGTGACGGACACGTCCTCGGGCACGCGCAGCCCGGCGTCGCGGATGGCGCGGACGACCCCCACGGCGAGCAGGTCGCTCTGCGCGATGACCGCGGTCGGCCGCGG
>JAEZSU010000271.1 GCA_023421635.1 Actinomycetes bacterium
GTGACCAAGCCCATCTTCGGCGCCGAGCACCGCGCGCCCGAGATCGCGAAGGCGTACGTCGCCACCATCCGCGACATCGTCCGCTCGCTCGGCATCTCCGAGGCGCGCATGGAGCGCGGCAACCTCCGGTGCGATGCGAACGTGTCGCTCCGCCCGCGCGGCCAGGAGAAGCTCGGCACCCGCACCGAGACGAAGAACGTCAACTCGATGCGGTCGGTCGAGCGCGCCGTGCGCTACGAGATCCAGCGGCAGGCGGCGATCCTCGCCGCCGGCGGCACGATCACGCAGGAGACCCGGCACTGGCACGAGGACACCGGCGTGACCTCGCCCGGACGCCCGAAGTCGGATGCCGACGACTACCGGTACTTCCCGGAGCCCGACCTGCTGCCGGTCGTCCCCGCGCCCGAGCTCATCGAGCAGCTGCGCGCCGCGCTCCCCGAGCCGCCCGCCGCACGCCGGCGCCGGCTGAAGGCCGAGTGGGGCTTCACCGACCTCGAGTTCCAGGACGTCGCCAACGGCGGCATCCTCGCCGAGGTCGAGGCGACGATCGCCGCCGGTGCCTCGCCCGCATCCGCCCGCAAGTGGTGGACCGGCGAGATCGCACGCGTCGCGAACGCGCAGGGGCGCGAGGCGTCCGAGCTCGTCTCGCCCGCGGACGTCGCGGCGCTCCAGGGCCTGGTCGACGCGGGCACCCTGACCGACAAGCTCGCGCGGCAGGTGCTCGAGGGCGTCATCGCAGGCGAGGGCACGCCGCAGGAGGTCGTCGACGCCCGCGGGCTCGCGGTCGTCTCCGACGACGGCGCGCTCATCGCGGCGATCGACGAGGCGCTCGCGGCGCAGCCCGACGTGCTCGCGAAGATCAAGGACGGCAAGGTGCAGGCCGCCGGTGCCGTCATCGGCGCCGTGATGAAGGCCATGAAGGGTCAGGCCGACGCCGCTCGCGTGCGCGAGCTCATCCTCGAGCGCGCCGCGCAGTAACCGCGCCCCGCGCCCGCCGTCGGCGTGCCGTCGGCTGGCCGCGAGTTCGGATCTGGGCGCCGAGACCCTGGGTGAACCCCACGGTCTCGGCGCCCAGTCCCCATCTCGCGGTCAGGTGCGCCGGATGTCGGTGGGCGGGGAGAGGATGGAACGGTGGGAAGGACGGACGGGAGCGGGCGCATCGTGTCGCCGCCGGATGCCGACGACACCGGCGCCGGCATCCTGCACGTCGACATGGACGCGTTCTACGCCTCGGTGGAGGTGCTCGACGACCCCACGCTGGCCGGGAAGCCCATCATCGTCGGCGCGCCGGAGGGGCGCAGCGTCGTCTCCAGCGCCTCCTATGAGGCCCGCCGGTTCGGTGTGCGCTCCGCCATGCCGGTGTCGCAGGCGCTCCGGCTGTGCCCCACTGCGATCGTCGTGCGGCCGCACTTCGACCGGTACGTGGAGCTCTCACGGCAGGTCATGGACGTCTTCGCCGAGATCACCCCGCTCGTCGAGCCGCTGTCGATCGACGAGGCGTTCCTCGACGTGCGCGGCGCCCGCAGGCTGTGGGGCCCGCCCGGACGCATCGCACGGATGCTGCGGGCCCGTGTCCGCGACCGGACCGGTCTCACCTGCAGCGTCGGTGCCGCCGCGACCAAGCACGTGGCGAAGATGGCGTCGACCCTGAGCAAACCGGACGGGCTGCTGATCGTGCCCGAGTCGCAGACCCAGGCGTTCCTCGCACCCCGCTCGGTCCGCGCGCTGTGGGGTGTCGGGCCCAAGTCCGCCGAGGCCCTGGAGGGTCGTGGCATCCGCACGATCGGCGACATCCTCACGACGCCGCGCGCCTCGCTCGACCGCGCGCTCGGCCCTGCGATGGGGGAGCGGGTGTGGCATCTGGCACGGGGGCTCGATGCCCGCGAGGTCGTCACCGAACGCACCGAGAAGAGCATCGGGCACGAGGAGACGTTCGCCACCGACGTCGACGACACCGACGCGCTCCGCGTCGAACTGCGACGGCTCGCCGACCGCGTGGGCGCGAGGCTCCGCGCACACGGCGCGGAGGCGAGCACCGTGTCGATCAAGATCCGGTTCTCCGACTTCCGCACGGTGAACCGCAGCCTCACGCTGCCCGAGCACACCTCCGTGGGGCAGCGCATCGGCGACGCCGCGATCGACCTGTTCGACGCGTTGCAGCGACCCCTGCCGGTGCGGCTCGTCGGCGTGCGGGCGGAGTCGCTGCGGCCCGCGTCGGGCGTCGCGACGCTGTGGGACGACGACGCAGAGTGGCGGCGCGTCGAGGAGGCGCTCGACGGCGCGGCGGAACGCTTCGGGCGCGGCGCCGTCACCCGTGCCGCCCTGCTCGGCGGCGTGCGCACCGCGAGCTCGCTGCCCTCGCACCCGAAACCGCCGCGGCTCGATCACTGAGCCGGTTCAGCGGCGCAACGCGCGCAGGATCTCGTCCTGGACCTCCGGCCGGATGAGGATGCGGAAATGCCCGCCGCTGGGTACGCGCACGTTCCGGGCGTCCGGGAGCAGGCTGCCGCCCGGGATGTGCGGGTCGAACACGCCGTACACCGACGTGATCCGGGCGTTCACCGCGATCTCGCGGCCGAGCCGCACGATGGTGGGATCGCGGGGCGAGAAGATCCGCAGGGCCCGCCCGCGCAGGTACGTCGCGTAGCGGGAGCCGCCGAAGGGCGTCGCGATGGCGACCATGTTCCGGATGCGGTGCCCCTGGGTGCCGAGCATGACCTCCTTGCCGATGAGCCCGCCCTTGCTGTGCGCCACGACCGTGACGTCCGCGAGGTTCCGCGCTTCGAGGAGGGCCGTCACGTGCCGCGCACTGTCGGTCACCGGTGAGCGGTTGTGCCGCAGCGGCTCGATCACGTGCACCGGGTGCCCCTGTGCGTGCACCCAGCGGGCGAGGGGCGCGAGGAACCGCCACGACTCGTACACGCCGGGCAGCAGCACGACGGCAGCACCGGTCCCGGTGCACAGCGCCGCCGCATCCGTCCGATCGGCGGCCGCCGCGGCCTGCCGCCACCCCGCGTACGCGTAGTCGAGCGCCCACCAGCAGCCCCGCTGCAGCGGGCCGGTCATCGAGACCCGCCCGGGTCGGTGTGGAACCGGATCGCGTCGGCCACCGCCCGCGGGGCGGAGCGCTGCACGTTGTGC
>JAEZSU010000315.1 GCA_023421635.1 Actinomycetes bacterium
CTTCCTCGTGTGCGGCCGGGTGCTCCGCCGCGGCTGACCCCTCGGGCACGGTGGGACACTGGAACGGATGCCGTTCACCCTCGCCGCGCCCGTCCACTGCGAGCTCCTCATCAAGAAGAGCCGCTTCATCGGCTGCGTCGAACCCGTCTCCGGGCGTGAGCAGGCGGTGGCCCGCGTGCAGGAGCTGTGGGTGCAGTATCCGGACGCCCGGCACATCTGCTGGGCGCTCATGGCGGGCGGGCATTCCGCCGCGGTCGACGACGGCGAGCCGAGCGGCACCGCCGGCCGCCCCATGCTCGACGTGCTGCGGTTCCAGGAGCTGGAAGGGGTGCTGGCGACCGTCGTCCGCTACTTCGGGGGCGTGAAGCTCGGGGCCGGGGGGCTCGTCCGTGCGTACACGGATGCGGTCGCCCAGGCCCTCGTCGGCGCCGAGCGGGTGCCGCTCGTGCGGACCCGGATGCTGCGGGTCACGGTGCCGTACGCCCTCGAGGGGGTGGTTCGCCGTGAACTCGACGCCCACGGTGCGACGCTCGGCGACGTGACGCACGGCGATGGCGTCACGCTCGCGTTCGCGCTCCCCGAGGACCGCGCCGTCGAGGTCGCCGCGCGGATCGACGACGCATCCCAAGGGCGGGCGGTCTGGGGCTGACGCGTGGGAGCATGAATCCATGGCTCTCCACGTCTTGACCGGTGCCGGATCCGGAATCGGCGCGGCGCTCGCGACGCGCCTGCACGACCGGGGGGATGACCTCGTGCTCGTCGCCCGCAGTGCGGAACGCGTGGAGGAACTGGAGGAGCACTTCCCCGGGGCTGCGACGCTCGTGGCAGATCTCGACGTGCCCGCGGCGATCGCGTCGGCGTTCGCCGGACAGCGGTTGCCCGAGCGGGTCGACTCGCTCATCCATGGGGCTGGCGTGGTGGACCTCGGACCGGTCGCCGAGTTGCCGGTGTCGTCGTGGGAGTGGCAGCTGAACGTGAACCTCATCGGCCCGGCCGAGCTCACCCGCATCCTGCTGCCCGCGGTCCGTGCGGCGGAGGGGCAGGTGCTCTTCGTGAACTCCGGGGCAGGCCTGCGCGCCGCACCGGAGTGGTCGGCGTATGCGGCGTCGAAGCACGGCCTGAAGGCGCTCGCCGACTCGCTGCGGCAGGAGGAGGCGCCGCACGGCGTGCGCGTGTCGTCGGTGTTCCCCGGCCGCACGGCGACGCCGATGCAGGAGCGCGTGCACGAGCAGGAGGGCCGTGACTACGACCCGTCCGTGTTCATCGACCCCGAGTCGGTGGTGACGAGCATCCTCACCGTGCTCGACATGCCGCGCGACGCGCAGGTGCCCGAGCTGGTGATCCGCCCCGGCGTGTGACGGCGTCGATCGACGCGCGAGGCGAGACGAAACGCTTTCTCACTCGCTAGCCTGACCTCATCCGGTCAAGGGGAGGTCGATGATGACGACGAAGACGGATGCCACGGTGTCGACGGGCGGCAAGATCGGTCTCGGTCTGCTCGGGATCGTGCAGGTCGCGTTCGCGTTCCTCGCGTTCTGGGACCTCGCGTTCCGTAACGCGTCGGAGGTGCGCGGACCGAAGGCGGCATGGATCCCGGCGGTCCTCGTGAACTGGATCGGCCCCGCCGCGTACTTCCTGGTGGGGATACGGCACAAGCGCTGAACCCCGTGGCGCGACGAACGGCGCCGCCGGGCCAGCGCCCCCCGGTGTTACGGCACCGTGAAATTCTTTCGGGCCCGCACCGCCTTCCTCGCGTGCACCCGCGGTGGCGAACCCGGACCGGATCAGCGCTTTGCACGAGTGCGTAGCGTCCGCTCGTAGTTCGCACCTTATGAGAACGCCTTCTCACAGATTGACAAGAGTGTCGTCTTTTCGCTTTGATAGCGAGCAGTTCTCTCATTGAGAACATGGTTCGCACGATGTGAAAAGGAGCGACGTGGTGACGCACGCTGACGAGGGGGCGCACGGCACCGTGCGTGTGGCAGCCGCCCAGTTCTATTCCGGCACCGATGTCGCCGCGAACGCGGACACCGTCATCGGATACATGCGTGAGGCGGCCGCGAACGGCGTGCACCTGCTCGTCACCCCGGAGAACTCGAACCGGGTCCGCGACTACGCCGACCGGGCCGAGTGCTATGAGAAGAGCGAGGCGCTCGACGGTGAGTTCCTCACCCGCATCCGCGCCGCCGCGAAGGAGCGCGGCATCATGGTCGCGGTCGGCGTCGACGTCCGCGCCGAGCAGGTTCCCGACGTGTACATCACGCAGGTGCTCGTCGACGTCGACGGCGAAATCCTGCACGTGCACCACAAGACCGTCTTCTGGGACTACGAGTACACGCTCTTCACCCCCGGCACGAAGCAGCTCGAGGTCGTCGACACCCGCATCGGCCGCATCGGGATGCTGCTGTGCGCTGACGGCATCGTGCCCGAGGTCCCGCGTATCCACGCGCTGAAGGGCGCGCAGATCCTCACGAACTCGCTGAACTCGCGCGGCCCCGATGAGATGCGCGTCCACGAGCCGCTGCGCGCGATCGAGAACCACGTCTGGCATGTCGCGGCGAACACCGTCGGCGGTCCCGCCGACGGATACCCGTGGACGGGCGGGTCGCAGGTGATCTCGCCCACCGGCGAGGTGCTCGCCAACGCGG
>JAEZSU010000320.1 GCA_023421635.1 Actinomycetes bacterium
CCGAAGGGCAGCGCGTCCAGGCGAGCGAGGACGCCCGAGCGGGGCGCGGTGACGGTGTGGGTCTCCCGCGGGACGGGCAGGGCCGCATCCGGGTCGCCGCCCTGTGCCGTGATCATCGCGCGCCACGTGTCCATCGCCCGGCCGTCGCGGAGCGCCGCCTCGACATCGGCGTCAGGGTGCCCGGCGAGCGCGAGCCTCTCGCGGGCGAGCGCGAGGGTGAGCTCCACGACGTCGGCGGGACCGCCGCCGGCGAGCACCTCGACCGATTCACGCACCTCGTTGGCGTTGCCGATGGCGCGGCCGAGCGGCGTGTTCATGTCGGTCAGCAGCGCCGTGGTCGCCACCCCCGAGTCGGTGCCGAGCGCGACCATGGTGCGGGCGAGCTCGCGGGCACGGTCCACATCGCGCATGAAGGCGCCGGAGCCGAACTTCACGTCGAGCACGAGCGCCGCGGTCCCCTCGGCGATCTTCTTCGACATGATGCTCGAGGCGATGAGCGGGATCGCCTCGACGGTTCCGGTCACGTCGCGCAGCGCGTACAGGCGCTTGTCGGCAGGAGCGAGCCCGGAGCCGGCGGCGCAGATCACCGCGCCGACCGAGGCGAGCTGCGCGGTGAGCTCGTCGTTCGAGAGGGCCGCCCGCCAGCCGGGGATCGACTCGAGCTTGTCGAGGGTGCCGCCGGTGTGGCCGAGCCCGCGGCCCGACAGCTGCGGCACCGCGACACCGAACGAGGCGACCAGCGGCGCGAGCGGGAGGGTGATCTTGTCGCCGACACCACCGGTGGAGTGCTTGTCGACCGTGGTCTTCCCGAGGCCGGCGAAGCTCATCCGCTCCCCCGAGGCGATCATCGCGTCGGTCATGACGCGGATCTCGTCGCGCGCCATCCCGTTCAGCAGCACCGCCATCGCGAACGCCGCCATCTGCGCGTCGGAGACGTACCCGCGGGTGTACGCGTCGATCATCCAGCGGAGGGCCTCTTCCGACACCGCACCACCGTCGCGCTTCGTGCGGATGACGTCGACCGCGTCGAACGGCTCGACCGCGCTCATGCCCGGTACTCCTCGAGGTCGCGGGGGCCGAACGCGTCGGGCAGCACCTGGTCGATCGTGCGGATGCCGGACACGGTCTCCAGCAGCATCCCGGGCGTCGAGAACTCGTACAGCAGCTGACGGCAGCGTCCGCACGGCATGATCGTCTGCTCGTCCCCGTTCACGCAGACGAATGCGACGAGCCGGCCGCCCCCGCTCATGTGCAGGTCGCCCACGAGCACGCACTCGGCGCACAGCCCCACCCCGTAGGACGCGTTCTCGACGTTGCACCCGGACACGATCCGGCCGTCGTCGGTGAGCGCCGCGGCGCCCACGCGGTAGTCCGAGTACGGCGCGTAAGCCTTGGTCATGGCGTCGACGGCCGCTGCACGCAGCGCCGTCCAGTCGATGTCGGTCAACGTGACCCTCCGGGTGCGGGCCTCAGCCCTTGATGTACGGCTTGCCGGCGGCGGCAGGTCCTCTGACCTTGCCCACCAGTCCCGCCACGGCGAAGATCGTGACGACGTACGGCAGCATGAGCATGAATTCGCTCGGCACGGGGGAACCGATGACCCCGAGCGTGTTCTGCAGGTTGGACGCGAACCCGAACAGCAGCGCCGCGAGCGTCGCGCGCACCGGGTCCCAGCGCCCGAAGATGACCGCCGCGAGCGCGATGTAGCCGGCGCCCGCCGTCATCTCCTTGTTGAACGCGCCGACCGAGCCGAGCGTGAAGAACGCGCCACCGAGGCCGGCGATGGCCCCGGCGAGCGAGACGTTCCAGAACCGGGTGCGGCCGATGTTGATGCCGACCGTGTCCGCAGCCTGCGGGTGCTCACCCACGGCACGCAGCCGCAGGCCCCACTTGGTGTGGAAGAGCCCGATGTACACGAGCACGACGAGCGCGTACATGATGTAGACGATCACGGTCTGCCGGAACAGCATCGGACCGATGAGCGGGATGTCGCCGAGCACCGGGATGCTGATGCGCGAAAAGCGCGGCGGCTGGTTCAGGGCTCCGCCGTTCGCGGTGAGCACCTGCGAGTAGAGGAAGCTCGTGAGGCCGACGACGAGCACGTTCAGCACGACACCGACGATGACCTGGTCGACGAAGTACTTGATCGAGAACGCGGCCAGCGCGAACGAGACGAGCATGCCGGCGAGGGCAGCGGCCACGAGGCCGATGAAGGGGTTGCCGGTGATCGAGGCGACGACCGCGGACGTGAAGGCGCCGGCGAGCAGCTGCCCCTCGATCGCGATGTTGACCACGCCGACGCGTTCGCTGATGACCCCGCCCATGGCGCCGTAGATGAGCGGCACGGAGAGGCTGAGGGCACCTGCGAGCAGCCCCGGCATCGGGATGACGTGGGTCTTGGCGCCGGCGGCGGCCCAGGCGAGGAACCCGATCACGAACAGGATCGCGAAGACGACCGTGAGCCACAGCGGCACGCGGCGCCGGGCCCGCACGAGCAGCGCGGCCGCCACCGTGATCGCGGCGAGCGCGACGACCACGACGATGCCGGTGGTGCGCCCGTCGAGGGTCACCTCGGGAAGCTGGATGAGATCGCCCTCCGAGGAGAGGCGGAACACCGCTTCGCCCCCGGACGTGGCGAGGAGGAACAGCACCGCCGCGAGGAGCGTGACGACGCCGTAGATGATCGGCGCCTTCCAGCTCACGACGACGGTGACGGCCAGCGCCCGCGGCGAGGGCGATGCGTGCTCGTGCTGGGTGGGGGTGGCGGTCATTTCCCGGTCCCTTCGCCGGCGGCGGTCGCTTTCGTGGCCGCGCGCCCTCGGCGCTTCCTGGGCGCGGCGTCAGGTGCGGGGAGGTGGAAGATCGCGCGGATCAGTGGCGGCGCGGCGATGAACAGCACGATGAGCGACTGCACGACCGAGACGATCTCGATCGGGACGCCCTCGGCCGCCTGCATGGCGTACCCGCCGGCCTTGAAGGCGCCGAAGAGGATGCCGGCGACGAGGACGCCGATCGGCGTGGAGCGGCCGAGGAGCGCCACCGTGATGGCGTCGAAGCCGATGCCGGCGTCGATGCCGCTGGAGAAGCCCGACGTGGACACGCCGAGCACCTGGTCGACCCCGGCGAGGCCGACGAGGGCACCGGAGAGGAGCATCGCGTAGACGTACATGGACTTCACGTCGATGCCGGCCACGCGGGCGGCGTCGGGGTTGATGCCGACGGCGCGGAAGCGGAAGCCGAGTGCCGAGCGGTTGAGGATCCACCACACCACGGCCACGCCGATGAGCGAGAGGATGAAGCCGAAGTGCAGGCTGTACCCGGAGCCGAGCAGGTCCGGGAGGACGGCGGTCTCCTTGATGGCCGGGGTCTTGGGGTTGTTCGTCCCCGGCGCCTGCAGCAGCCCGGGGGTGCGCAGCATCCAGGACACCAGGTACAGCGCCACGTAGTTGAGCATGATCGTCACGATCACCTCGTGCGCGCCGGTGCGGGCCTTCAAGACGCCGGCGATGCCGGCCCACGCGGCGCCCGCGACCATGCCCGCGAGCAGCGCGACGACGATGTGCAGGCCCCAGGGCAGGTCGACGCCGAAGCCGACCCAGCCCGCCGCGGCCGCCGCGACCAGCATCTGGCCGCGGCCGCCGATGTTGAACATGCCCACCCGGAACGCCAGTGCGACGCCGAGGCCGGCCGCGATGAGCGGGGTGGCGAAGGTGAGCGTCTCGGTGAGCGGGCGGATGCCCTGCGCGAACGTGGGTCGGCCGAAGTTGTAGATCGAGCCCTGGAAGAACGCGGCGTAGGCGCCGGAGACGGCCTCCCAGATGGCGACGAAGGTGTCGCCGGGGCGGGCGAAGAAGTACCCGGCGGCGGTCTGCACGCCCTCGTCGGTGGCGGCGATCATGATGGCGCCGACGATGAGTGCCAGCACGACGGCGAGGACCGAGATCATGACGCTGCCGGTGGTGATCTCGCGGAGCGCCCGCTGCCAGCGGCCCTCCGCGGGCTCGGGCAGGGTCGGCCGGGAGCGGCGGGTGGGCGGCTCCGCCGGCGCCTCGAGCGCGACGTCGGGATCGGTGATGCGGTCGCTCATGCGGCGGCCCCTTCGATGGTGCTGGGCGACTCGCCGGCCATCATGAGGCCGAGGACGTCGCGGGGGGTGTCGCCGGGGACGATGCCGACGACCTTGCCGCGGTACATCACCATGATGCGGTCGGCGAGGGCCAGCACCTCGTCGAGCTCGGTCGAGACGACGATCACGGGCACGCCGGCGTCGCGGGTGTCGACGATGCGCTTGTGGATGAACTCGATCGAGCCGACGTCCACGCCGCGCGTGGGCTGGGCGGCGACGAGCAGGCGCAGCTCACGGCTGAGCTCGCGGGCGAGCACGACCTTCTGCTGGTTGCCGCCGGAGAGCCGGCCGACGTGCGTCTGCGCGGAGGGGGTCCGCACGTCGAACTCCTCGATCTTCTCCTGCGCGAACCGGTCGAGCTCCTTCAGCTGCAGGTTCCAGGCCTTGACGAACGGTGCGGCGTCGGAGCGGTCGAGCATGAGGTTCTCGGCGATGGTGAACTCGCCCACGAGGCCGTCGACGTTGCGGTCCTCCGGCACGAAGCCGACGCCCTGGTCGAGGATGCCGCGGACGCTCCGGCCGGTGAGCTCGGTCTCGTCCAGCCGGATCGAGCCCTGCACCCGCGGCTGGAGTCCGAGGAGCGCCTCGGTGAGCTCGGTCTGGCCGTTGCCCTGCACGCCTGCGACCGCCAGGATCTCCCCGCGCTGCACGTCGAAGCTCACGTCGTTGACGACGAGCTGCCCCAGCGGGTCGATGACGGTGAGCCCGTCGACCACGAGGCCGGTGCCGGCGAGCGTCGGCGCCTCCTTCTGTACGGTCAGCTCGACCGAGCGGCCCACCATGAGCGACGCGAGCTCGGCATTGGATGCGGTGGGCGAGGCCTCGCCGACGACCTTGCCGAGCCGGATGACGGTGATGCGGTCCGCGACCTCGCGGACCTCGCGGAGCTTGTGGGTGATGAACACGATCGAGGTGCCGGCGTCCTTGAGCTGACGCATGATCGCCATCAGCTCGTCGGTCTCCTGCGGGGTGAGGACGGCCGTGGGCTCGTCGAACACCAGCACGCGGGCGTCGCGCGAGAGCGCCTTGATGATCTCCACGCGCTGCTGCACGCCGACCGGCAGGTCCTCCACGAGCGCGTCGGGGTCGAGGTCGAACCCGAAGCGGGTGGAGATCTCCCGCACCTTGGCCCTGGCCGCGTTCAGGTCGAGCCGGCCCCCGAAGCGGGTCTCCTCGTGGCCGAGCATGACGTTCTCGGCGACGGTGAACACCGGGATCAGCATGAAGTGCTGGTGGACCATGCCGATGCCGGCGCGCATCGCGTCGCCGGGCCCGGCGAAGTGCTGCACCTGGTCGTCGAGGAGGATTTCGCCGCCGTCGGCCTGGTAGAGCCCGTAGAGCACGTTCATCAGCGTGGACTTGCCTGCGCCGTTCTCGCCGAGCAGGCAGTGGATCTCGCCCGGCTCGACCGTGAGGTCGATGTGGTCGTTGGCCACGAGAGACCCGAACGTCTTCGTGATGCCTCGGAGCTCGAGTTTCATACGTCGATCCTATGTCGGTGGGGATTCGCCCCGTCACCGGGGAATGTGGGAGGGGAGGCCGGCTGCGCCGACCTCCCCTCCGTGGTTGCCCGCGATCACTCGGCCAGGTAGGACTCCACGGTGATGTCACCGTCGATGATGGCCTGCTTCAGCTCGTCGAGCTTGGCGGCGAGGTCCGCCGGTACCTTGTCGGCCCAGTCGTGGAAGTCGGCGATGCCGACGCCGTCGTTGGCGAGGGTGCCCACGAACGGCTCGTTGTCGAACTCGCCGTTGCCGGCCGCGAGGACGGTGTCGTACACACCCACGTCGATGCTCTTGAGGATCGACGTGAGCAGCAGCGGGCCGACCGAGGGGTCGGTCTCGAACACGTCGGCGTCGACACCGATGAGGGCGATGTCCTTGCCGGAGTCCTCGATCGCCGCGGCTGCGGACTGGTAGATCGGGCCGCCGACGGGGAGGATGATGTCCGCGTTCTGGTCGATGAGCCCCTGCGCGATCTGGCGAGCGGTGTCGTTCGCCTCGAAGCCGCCGGTGAAGGAGTCGAGACCGAGCACCTGCACCGAGGTGCCGTTCTCGGTGTTGTAGTAGTCGACGCCCTGGGCGAAGCCGTCCATGAAGATCGTCACGGTCGGGATGTCCATGCCGCCGAAGGTGCCGACGACGCCGGTCTGGCTGACACCGGCCGACAGGTAGCCGGCGAGGAACGCGGCCTGCGCGGTGTCGAAGATGATCGGCTTGATGTTGTCGGCGTCGGTGTTGCCGTCGAAGTCGGTGTCGACGATGTCGTCGATGGAGACGTACTCGACATCGGGGTTCGCCTGTGCAGACGCCGACGCGGCGTCGGCGAGCAGGAAGCCAACGGTGATGATCGTCGAGCAGCCCTGGTCGACCAGGCTCTGCACGTTCGACTCGAAGTCGGTCTCGGACTGCGACTCGACCGTCTTGTACTCCACGCCGAGCTCGTCGGCGGCGGCCTCCAGGCCCTCGAAGCCGAGCTGGTTGAACGACTTGTCGTCGAACCCGCCGGAGTCGGAGACCATGCAGGGCAGGTAGTCGGATGCGGCGTCGCCGGAGCTCGAGCCTTCGGGGGCGGAGCCACAAGCGGCCAGGAGCGCCGCGGTGCCCGCGATCGCGAGGCCGCTCAGGAGCGCCTTGGTCGTCGTCTTCTTCACGAGTCCTCCATCAAAAAAGACATGGTGCGGACCAGCGGATGCTGGACCGGGATGCGGGTCACGTTACCCGCAGCCGTCGATCTCGCACGGCCCCGCGGGCAGGCCGAAATGGAAAGGTTACAAACCGTCACGGGCGGCCGGCATGCGGATCGCAGTCCCGGCCGACGCGAGACGCGGTGTCAGGATCCGCGAGCCTCAGAGGACGTCGTCGCGGCCCGTGAGCTTGAGGGCGTCGACGACCTGCTTGACGCGCTGGGCGTGCTCGCTCGTGGTCACCAGCAGCGCGTCGTCGGTGTCGACGACGACGATGTCCTGCACGCCGATGAGCGAGATCACCCGCTGCGTCTGCGACACCACGATCCCGCTCGACGCGTCGGCGAGGACGCGCGCGTTCTCGCCGAGGATCGCCAGGTCGTTCTTCCGCCCGCCGGAGATGAGCTTGGTGAGGCTCGCGAAGTCGCCCACGTCGTCCCAGTCGAAGTGCCCTGGCACCATCGCGAGCCGTCCCTTGGCGGCGGCGGGCTCGGCGACCGTGTAGTCGATCGCGATCTTCTTCAGCGTGGGCCAGACCCGGTCCACCACGGGGCCGCGGCGGTCGCGGTCGTCCCAGGCCTCCGCGAGTTCCAGCAGCCCTGCGTGCAGGTCGGGCTCGTTCGCGGCGATCTCGGCGAGCAGCACGTCGGCGCGGGAGATGAACATGCCGGCGTTCCACGAGTACGCCCGGTCGGCGAAGTACGCCTTCGCGGTCTCGAGGTCGGGCTTCTCCACGAACCGCTCGACGAGGCTCGCCTCGGGTGCGCCGTCCACGTCGAGTTCGCCCGCGCGCTTGATGTAGCCGAACCCGGTGGACGGCTCGCTGGGCTGGATGCCGATCGTGCAGATGTAGCCGGCACGCGCCACCTCGACCGCCTGACGGACGGCGAAGTCGAACACCCGCGCACCGCGGATGACGTGGTCGGCGGCGAAGGAGCCGATCACCACGTCGGGCTCTCGGCGCACCAGCACGGCGGCGGCGAGGCCGATCGCCGCGGTGGAGTCCCGCGGCTCCGATTCGAGGAACACGTTCGGGTCCGGGATCCCGGTGAGCTCGGCTTCGACGGCGGCACGATGGGCGCGGCCGGTCACGACCGCGACCCGCTCCTCCCCCGCCAGCGGGACCAGCCGGTCCCAGGTGTCGCGCAGCAGTGTCCGCCCGGAGCCGGTGAGGTCGTGCAGGAACTTCGGCGCCTCTGCCCGCGACAACGGCCACAGCCTGCTGCCGATGCCACCTGCGGGGATGACCGCGTAGAAGCCCTCGATGAGGTTCGCCATGCCCTCACGCTACCGCGGACGCGCGCCGAGATGTCTCGACGTCGAGACAATAAGGTCCACCTAAAGAGCGTCCGCGAGACACCGGGAATAGGATGAACGCCAGCGCCCGAGTGACGCAGGGGGGTCATGCCCCCGACGGAGCACCGTCCGCTCCGCCGTGTTCGATCAGGGAGGACGATCGTGTCTGCACCAGCACGCGTCACACCAACCATCGCCCAGACGACCTCGAAGGTTCCGCGCGGCACGCTCTACCGCGGCAACGAGGGCATGTGGTCCTGGGTGCTGCACCGGATCACCGGTGTCGCCATCTTCTTCTTCCTCCTCGTGCACATCCTGGACACGGCGCTGATCCGGGTGTCGCCCGAGGCGTACGACGCCGTCATCGGCACGTACAAGAACCCGATCATGGGCATCGGCGAGGTCTTCCTCGTCGCCGCGATCGCGTACCACGCCTTCAACGGCCTGCGCATCATCCTGGTCGACTTCTGGGCCAAGGGTGCCAAGTACCAGCGCCAGCTGTGGTGGATCGTGCTCGGCGTCTGGCTCGTCACGATGCTCGGCTTCGCGCCCCGTCACCTCATGAACGTCTTCGCTTCGATGGGAGGCGGTCACTGATGAGCACGACCATCGCAGACCCCCGCACCCCGCACACCACCCCGCGCCGCACCGGCATCAACCTCGAGAAGTGGGGTTGGGTCTACATGCGCGCCTCCGGCGTGGTGCTGGTGGTCCTCATCTTCGGCCACCTGTTCGTGAACCTGCTCACCGGCGAGGGCATCCACCAGATCGACTTCGCCTTCGTGGCCGGGAAGCTCTCCTCGCCGTTCTGGCAGTGGTGGGACGTGCTGATGCTGTGGCTGGCACTCATCCACGGCGCGAACGGCATGCGGACCGTCGTGAACGACTACGTGACCCACACCGGCGCCCGCCGCACCCTCGTCTGGGCCATCTGGCTCGTCGCGGCGTTCCTGATCGTGCTCGGCACCCTCGTGGTCTTCACCTTCGACCCGTGCCTGGGCGTGACCAGCGACAGCCTGCTGTGGGAGCAGTGCCAGTAGCGCGCGCGACGCTCTGACGACGAGACAACGACGACAAGAGGCAATCTGTGAGCACCCATTCGACCGAGGACACCGTCGTCAAGGACGGCGTCTACTACCACCAGTTCGACATCGTGATCGTCGGCGCGGGCGGCGCCGGCATGCGTGCGGCCATCGAGGCGGGCCCGGGCGCCCGTACGGCCGTCATCACGAAGCTGTACCCGACGCGCTCCCACACCGGTGCGGCGCAGGGCGGCATGGCCGCGGCGCTGGCCAACGTCGAGGAGGACTCGTGGGAGTGGCACACCTTCGACACCGTCAAGGGCGGTGACTACCTCGTCGACCAGGATGCGGCCGAGATCCTCGCGAAGGAGGCCATCGACGCGGTCATCGACCTCGAGAACATGGGCCTGCCGTTCAACCGCACGCCCGAGGGCAAGATCGACCAGCGCCGCTTCGGCGGGCACACCGCCGACCACGGCAAGTCGCCGGTGCGCCGTGCGTGCTACGCCGCCGACCGCACCGGCCACATGATCCTGCAGACGCTGTTCCAGAACTGCGTCAAGCTCGGCATCAACTTCTTCAACGAGTTCTACGCGCTCGACCTCATCACCGTGAAGGACGAGCAGGGCAAGACGCAGGTCGCGGGCGTCGTCGCATACGAGCTCGCCACGGGCGACCTGCACGTCTTCCACTCCAAGGCCGTCATCTTCGCCACCGGCGGGTTCGGCAAGATCTACAAGACCACCTCCAACGCCCACACCCTCACCGGTGACGGCGTCGGCATCGTGTGGCGCAAGGGCCTTCCGCTCGAGGACGTGGAGTTCTTCCAGTTCCACCCGACCGGTCTCGCCGGTCTCGGCATCCTCCTCACCGAGGGCG
Source organism: Actinomycetes bacterium (assembly GCA_023421635.1). GTDB lineage: Bacteria > Actinomycetota > Actinomycetes > Actinomycetales > Microbacteriaceae > Microbacterium. Next base: position 10,010 of record JAEZSU010000320.1, read on the forward strand.
CCCGCGGCGAGGGCGCGATCCTGCGCAACGCATCCGGCGAGCGGTTCATGGAGCGGTACGCCCCCACGATCAAGGACCTCGCCCCCCGTGACATCGTCGCCAGGTGCATGGTCAAGGAGGTCCTCGAGGGACGCGGCGCCGGACCCAACAAGGACTACGTGTACCTCGACTGCACTCACCTGGGCGCGGAGGTGCTGGAGACCAAGCTCCCCGACATCACCGAGTTCGCCCGCACCTACCTGGGCGTCGACCCGGTCGTGGAGCCGGTCCCGGTGATGCC
>JAEZSU010000382.1 GCA_023421635.1 Actinomycetes bacterium
GCGCCGCGCCCGCGAGCGGCACGGTCGACGTCATCTGGAACGGCATCGACGACGAGCTGCACGACGCGGTCGACACCGGCGCCGTGCGCATCCCTGGCCGTCCGCGGTTCGTGTGGGTAGGGCGGATGAGCCCGGAGAAGCGGCTGCTGCCGTTCCTCGACGCGCTCGCAGAATCCGGCATCGACGCGCACGTCGAGGTGATCGGCGGCGGGGGACAGCTCCGCGCGGCACGGCGACTGGTCGCGACGCGGCAGCCGGCCGCATCCGTCACCTTCGCGGGCCGGCTGCCCTACGCCGAGACGCTCCGCCGGCTCGCCGCCGCCGACGCCGTGGTGCAGACCTCGATCGGATTCGAGACCCAGGGGATGACGGTCTTCGAGGCCGCGTCGCTCGGCACCCCCGCCGTCGTGAGCGACCCCGACATCGCCGCCGAGCTGGGCGGCGGGGTATGGTCACCCGCCGACGGAAGCGTGACTGCGCTCGCCGTCACCCTCCGCCGTGCCGCGGCCGAGATCGCGGCGGGGACGCCGGTGCTTCCGGAGCCCTCCGTCGCGGAGCGGTTCCGGCAGTCGTCACGCACCGCGGCGATGATCGAGGTGTACCGGCGGGTCATCGCCGGGCGTTGACCCGCGCCCGTCGCGCGGCCCGTCGCGCCGCTGCCCGCCGAGGGACCGTCCCCGCAGCGTGCGAGGGGGCGGATGCCGTGTGGCGGGCGAGGTCGTCGACGGCAGGGTCGTCGCGGCGTTCGTGCACCCGCGTCCAATCGGTGGGGACCGGGCGGTAGCCGTCGTTCAGCATCGCGGCCAGGGAGGCGACGACGCCGAGGAGTGCCAGGATTCCGAGGATGCTGAGGAACGTGATCATGGCAGGAAAACTACGCCTCGCAGAATCCGGTCACGAGTGGCAGAATAGCCACAGTTCATCCGAAATCTGCCACAGCACTGGAGGCCACCATGGAGCGCGTCGCCGTCATCGTCCAGCCCGGCTTCTCGCCGTTCGAATTCGGCCTGGCGTGCGAGGCCTTCGGGCTCGACCGCTCGGATGACGGCATCCCCACCTTCGACTTCCGCATCTGCGCGGTCGAGCCGGGCCTCGTGCCGTCGAATCTCGGCTTCTCGATCACGGTCGACCACGACCTGTCGGCCACGGACGACGCCGACCTCGTGGTCGTGACACCCGTGCAGCGCGACCGCTGGGAGCACATCGACCTGCGCGTGGCCGATGCGATCCGTCGCGCCGCCGACCGCGACGCGTGGCTCCTGAGCGTGTGCAGCGGCGCGTTCGTCCTCGCGGCGGCAGGGGTCCTCGAGGGCCGGCGCGCGACCACGCACTGGCGCTACGCCGACACCATGGCGCGCATGTACCCGCAGGTCACGGTCGACCCCGACGTGCTCTACGTCCAGGACGGCAAGATCATCACGAGCGCGGGCACGGCGGCGGGCCTCGACGCGTGCCTGCACCTGCTGCGGCAGGAGATCGGCGCCGAGGCGACGAACGTCGTGGCGCGGCGGATGGTGGTGCCGCCGCAGCGTGACGGCGGGCAGGCGCAGTTCATCGTCGCCCCCATCCCGGAGAGCACCTCGCTCTCGCTCGCCCCGGTGACCGACTGGATGCTGCAGAACCTCCGGCGCGACCTCACGGTGGAGCAGCTCGCGGCCAGGGCGCACATGTCGCCGCGCACGTTCGCGCGACGCTTCCGCGCCGACATGGGCACGACCCCCGCCGCGTGGCTCAACCGGCAGCGCGTGATGCACGCGCAGCGGCTGCTGGAGCAGACCGACATGGGGCTCGATCGCATCGCCGACGAGTGCGGGTTCGGCTCCGCCGCGGTGCTGCGCCAGAACTTCGCGCGTGTGCTCGACACCACCCCGACGGCGTACCGCGCCCGCTTCGCCTGCACCGCCGCATCCATGTCCGCCGCCTGATCGCACCCCCCTGGTGCGGCCCCCCATGGTCCGCGAGACTGCACCTGCGCCACGAAACAGCCGACGACGGATGCGGTCTCGTGGCGGTCGCGCAGTCTCGTGGTGCCGATCGGCACTCGCGGCCGCGAGGGTGCAATGATAAACTTGAGTCATATCGACTCAGGTTTGAGTCAGGAGACTTCAGGAGAACACATGAACGCCACCCAGCAGCCGGGACAGGAGGAGGCGCAGAGCGCCCTCGAACAGTTCGGCATCAACCTCACCGAGCGTGCTCGGCAGGGCAAGCTCGACCCCGTCATCGGACGCGACAGCGAGATCCGTCGCGTCAGCCAGGTACTCACGCGGCGCACCAAGAACAATCCGGTGCTCATCGGCGAGCCCGGCGTCGGGAAGACTGCCGTCGTCGAGGGGCTCGCGCAGCGGATCGTGGCCGGCGACGTCGCCGAGTCGCTGAAGGGCAAGGAGCTCGTCTCGCTCGACATCTCCGCGCTCGTGGCAGGGGCCATGTACCGCGGCCAGTTCGAGGAGCGCCTGAAGAGCGTGCTCAAGGAGATCACCGAGTCCGAAGGCCGCATCATCACCTTCATCGACGAGCTGCACGTGCTCATGGGGGCAGGCGGCGGCGAAGGGTCGGTCGCCGCATCCAACATGCTCAAGCCGATGCTCGCCCGCGGCGAGCTGCGGCTCATCGGCGCGACCACGCTCGACGAGTACCGCGAGTTCATCGAGAAGGATGCGGCGCTCGAACGCCGCTTCCAGCAGGTGTACGTGGGCGAGCCCAGCGTCGAGGACACGATCGCGATCCTCCGCGGACTGAAGGAACGGTACGAGGCGCACCACAAGGTCGCCATCGCCGACGGCGCACTGGTCGCCGCCGCATCCCTGTCCAACCGCTACATCCCCTCCCGGCAGCTGCCCGACAAGGCCATCGACCTCATCGACGAGGCCGCGTCGCGCCTGCGCATGGAGATCGACTCGGCGCCGCTCGAGATCGACGAGCTGCGCCGCCACGTCGACCGGCTCAAGCTCGAGGAACTCGCGCTGAAGAAGGAGAAGGACCCGGCGTCGCGCGAGCGGCTGGCGAAGCTCCGCGAGGACCTCGCGGCGGAAGAGGCGAAGCTCGGCGACCTGCAGGCGCGGTGGGAGCAGGAACGCTCCTCGCTCAACCGCGTCGGTGAGCTGAAGACGCGCCTCGACGCCGCCCGCGTCGAGGCCGAGCGGGCACAGCGCGAGGGCAACCTCGAGAAGGCGTCGCGGCTGCTCTACGCCGAGATCCCCGCGCTCGAACGCGAGCTCGGCGTGGCCGAGATGGCCGAGTCCAGCGGCGACCGGATGGTGAACGACCAGGTCACCGACGAGGACATCGCCGCCGTCATCGCGGCGTGGACCGGCATCCCCGTCGGGCGGCTGCTGCAGGGCGAGACCGAGAAGCTCGTGCACCTGGAGGCCGAGCTCGGCAAGCGCCTCATCGGGCAGAAGGAGGCCGTGAAGGCCGTGGCGGATGCGGTGCGCCGCTCCCGCGCCGGCATCAGCGACCCGAACCGGCCCACCGGCTCGTTCCTGTTCCTCGGCCCCACCGGTGTGGGCAAGACCGAGCTCGCGAAGGCGCTCGCGGAGTTCCTCTTCGACGATGAGCACGCCATGGTGCGCATCGACATGTCCGAGTACGGCGAGAAGCACTCCGTCTCGCGGCTCGTCGGCGCCCCTCCCGGGTACATCGGCTACGAGCAGGGCGGCCAGCTCACTGAGGCCGTGCGCCGTCGGCCCTACTCGGTCGTCCTCCTCGACGAGGTCGAGAAGGCGCACCCCGAGGTGTTCGACGTGCTGCTGCAGGTGATGGACGACGGCCGGCTCACCGACGGGCAGGGCCGCACGGTCGACTTCCGCAACGTCATCCTCATCCTCACCTCGAACATCGGTTCGCCCATCCTCATCGACCCGTCGCTGAGTACCGAGGAGAAGCGGGAACAGGTGCAGGCACTGCTGCGACAGGCGTTCCGCCCCGAGTTCCTCAACCGGCTCGACGACATCGTCATGTTCCAGGCGCTGTCCCAGGACGATCTCGCGCAGATCGTCGAGCTGTCGGTCGACGCGCTGCAGCGCCGGCTCAAGGACCGCCGGCTCATGCTCGCCGGCACGCCGGACGCCCGCGCCTGGCTCGCCGAGCGCGGGTACGACCCGGTCTTCGGTGCACGGCCGCTTCGCCGCCTCATCCAGTCCGAGATTCAGGACCGGCTCGCGATGGCGATCCTCTCCGGCGGGGTGCACGACGGCGACCTGGTGCGCGTCGACGTCGCGGCCGACGGCGGCCAGCTGGTGCTGACCAGCGAGGGTCCCGCCGACTCCGGCCCCGCCCCCGACGACGACGTCGTCGAGGCCGAGCTCATCGAGGACTGACACCGAGATCCGACGCCCCCTCTCCCGCCACGGGAGCGGGGGCGTTCGCATACGGCGGGCGCCCGGGCAACCCGGCGATGCCGGGTCGCCGGGGCCGGTAGCGTCGGGGCATGCGCCGCGCCCTCACCGTCATCCGCGGACTCTGGGCGTCATCGCATCCCGGCCCGACCGTCGTGGTCACCGTGCTCTCGCTCGCGCTCGGCGTGGCGGCGGGGCTCGACGTGGTCCGGATCGTGCTGCTGACCGTCTCGGTGTTCGCGGGGCAGCTCTCGATCGGGATCTCGAACGACGCGATCGACGCGGACCGCGACCGTGCAGTCGGCCGCACCGACAAGCCCGTCGCCCGCGGCGACGTCAGCGTCCGCACCGCCTGGGCGGCCGCATGCGGGTCGGCCGCGGTCGCGCTCCTGCTCTG
>JAEZSU010000387.1 GCA_023421635.1 Actinomycetes bacterium
GAGCTCCACGCCCTCGCGCTGCCCGACGCTCGCGTCGAGGTCGCGGTGACCCCGACGACCCCGTCGGCCGCTGGCCGCGACGAGGTCGCCATCCTGCTGGCCCCGCATCCCGGGGCCGAACTCCGGCCGGTCGCACGGACCGCGTCGGGGGGCGAGCTCAGCCGCGTCATGCTCGCGATCGAGGTGGTGATCGCGGGGGTCGACCCCGTTCCCACCTTCGTGTTCGACGAGGTCGACGCGGGCATCGGCGGTGCCGCGGCGATCGAGGTCGGCCGGCGACTGGCGACGCTCGCCCGCACCGCACAGGTCATCGCCGTCACGCACCTCGCACAGGTGGCAGCCTTCGCCGACAACCACCTCACCGTCCTCAAGCAGCACGACGGCTCGGTCACCGCATCCAGCGTCCGTGCGCTCGCCGGCGCGGAGCGCGAGGCGGAGATGGCCCGGCTGCTGTCCGGCCTGCCCGACTCGGAGGCTGCGCTCCAACACGCACGCGAGCTGCTCGCACTCGCACACCCCACCCACTGATAGGATGGAAGCCCGTGACGAACTCTTCTGGATCCGGTCTCCACGGCAGCAACAACGACGACACCACCAAGCACATCTTCGTGACGGGAGGTGTCGTCTCCTCGTTGGGCAAGGGCCTCACGGCCGCCAGCCTCGGCAACCTGCTCACCGCGCGCGGACTGCACGTGGTCATGCAGAAGCTCGACCCGTACCTCAACGTCGACCCGGGGACCATGAACCCGTTCCAGCACGGTGAGGTCTTCGTCACGGACGACGGCGCGGAGACCGACCTGGACATCGGCCACTACGAGCGCTTCCTCGACATCGAGCTGAGCCAGGCCGCCAACGTGACCACCGGTCAGATCTACTCGCAGGTCATCGCCAAGGAGCGCCGCGGCGAGTACCTCGGCGACACCGTGCAGGTCATCCCGCACATCACCGACGAGATCAAGCGCCGGATGCGGCTGCAGGCCGGCGAACAGCCCAGCCCCGACGTCATCATCACCGAGATCGGCGGCACCGTCGGCGACATCGAGTCGCAGCCGTTCATCGAGTCCGCCCGGCAGATCCGTCACGAGCTGGGCCGGAACAACGTGTTCTTCGTGCACGTCTCGCTCGTGCCGTTCATGGGCGCATCGGGGGAGCAGAAGACCAAGCCCACGCAGCACTCGGTCGCGGCGCTGCGCTCCATCGGCATCCAGCCCGACGCCCTGGTGCTGCGCAGCGACCGGCCGGTGACCGAGTCGAACAAGCGCAAGATCGCGCTCATGTGCGACGTCGACGAGGCCGCCGTGGTGAACGCGGTCGACGTGCCGAGCATCTACGACATCCCGACCATGCTCAACGAGCAGGGCCTGGACGAGTACATCGTCCGCGCACTCGGCCTGCACGCCGCGACCGAGGTCGACTGGTCGCGCTGGCAGAAGGTGCTGAACGCCGTCCACAACCCCAAGCACGAGGTCACCATCGGGCTCGTCGGCAAGTACATCGACCTGCCCGACGCATACCTGTCGGTCACCGAGGCGCTGAAGGCCGGCGGGTTCGCCCAGGAGACGCACGTCAAGATCACCTGGATCCCGTCGGACACCTGCGAGACGCCGGAGGGCGCGGCGAAGGCCCTCGCCGCGGTCGACGGCATCATCGTCCCCGGCGGGTTCGGCATCCGCGGCATCGAGGGCAAGCTCGGCGCGCTGCGGTTCGCGCGCGAGCAGCGCATCCCGACCCTCGGCATCTGCCTCGGCCTGCAGTGCATGGTGATCGAGTACGCACGGAACGTCGCGGGCCTCCCCGACGCCTCGTCGAGCGAGTTCGACCCCGACACCGAGCACCCGGTCATCGCCACGATGGCGGAGCAGGTCGACATCCTCTCCAGCGGCGACCTCGGCGGCACGATGCGACTGGGCCTCTACGAGGCGGCGCTCGCGGAGGGCTCGCTCGCCGCGGAGGTCTACGGCGCCGAGCGGGTCGCCGAGCGGCACCGTCACCGCTACGAGGTCAACAACGCGTACCGCGGGCAGATCGCCGACGCGGGGCTCGTGTTCTCCGGGCTGAACCCCGAGCTCGACCTCGTCGAGTACGTGGAGCTGCCGCGCGACGTGCACCCGTACTACATCGCGACCCAGGCGCACCCGGAGCTGCGCTCGCGGCCCACCGCAGCGCACCCCCTGTTCCGCGGACTCATCGGCGCCGCGCTCGAGCGGCACCGCGCGAGCGAGCTGTTCGAGGTCGAGGCCGAGACCGGGGCGGAGTGACCGGCCGTGGCCGTCGACGGGCTGCGTGACGAGCCGTTCACGCCCGAGGTGCGCTCGAGCGAGCACGTCTACTCCGGCGCGGTGTGGAACGTCCTCGACGACCGGGTGCGCTACAACGACGGCGAGATCCGGCGGCAGTACGTCCAGCATCCGGGCGCAGCCGCGGTCGTGGCGCTCGACGATGCGGGGCGGGTGCTGCTGATCCAGCAGTACCGCCACCCCATCCGCCACCGGGACTGGGAGGTGCCGGCCGGCCTTCTCGACGTGCCGGGGGAGCCGCCGCTGGAGACGGCGCGACGCGAGCTCGCCGAGGAGGCGGACCTGCAGGCGGAGCGGTGGGAGCCGCTCGTGAGCATGTTCACCACGCCCGGCGGCAACGACGAGGTCGTGCACCTCTTCCTCGCGCGCGGCCTCCGGCCGGTCGGCCACACCTTCGCCCGTGAGGCGGAGGAGGCCGACATGCGGCTCGAATGGGTGCCGCTCACCGACGTCGTGGATGCGGTCATGGCCGGCCGCATGCGCAACGGCATCCTGGCCACGGGCGTGCTGGCGGCGGCCGAGCGGCTGAGGCGCGACCCGGAGGCCTGACGTGCGGATGGATCGGGCGGTCGAGGTCTACCTGCGTCACGTCGCGATCGAGCGCGGCCTCGCCGACCACACCGTCGCGGCCTACCGGCGCGATCTCGCCGGCTACCTGGCGTGGCTCACCGACCGCGGCGTGACGGATGCGGATGCGGTGACCCCGGCGCTCGTCGCGGAGTTCGCCGCCGAGCGGGCCGCGGCGGTGCCGCCGCCGGCCGCATCCAGCCTCGCCCGGCTGCAGTCCTCCGTGCGGGGCCTCCACCGGCACCTGGTCCGTGAGGGCATCGTCGAGACGGATCCGGCCGGGCGCCTCCGACCGCCCAGGCAGCCGCAACGGCTGCCGAAGGCGCTGACGGTCGACCAGGTGGAGCGACTCCTCGACGCGGCGGGTCCCGCCCCCGGCAGCGACCTGCCGGCGGAGCCGGCGAGGGTCCGCGACCGGGCCCTCGTGGAACTCCTCTACGCGACCGGCGCCCGGGTCTCCGAGGTGGTGCAGCTCGACGTCGACGACCTCGCGCACGGCGACGTGCTCCGCGTGCGCGGGAAGGGCTCCAAGGAGCGGATCGTGCCGGTCGGCTCGTTCGCGCGCGCCGCGGTCGATGCGTACCTCGCCCGGGCGCGGCCGGAGATGGCCGCCCGCGGACGCGGCACCCCGCGCCTGTTCCTCGGCGTGCGCGGGGCGCCGCTGTCGCGGCAGAGCGCGTGGGCGGTGATCCAGCAGGCGGCGGATGCGGCGGATCTGACCGCGCACGTCTCGCCGCACACGCTCCGGCACTCCTTCGCGACGCACCTGCTGCAGGGC
>JAEZSU010000125.1 GCA_023421635.1 Actinomycetes bacterium
GTTGTAGGCGTCGTTGATGATGCGGACGCGCTCGGAGCCGAGCGGCTGCATACGCCAGCGCTCGGCGATCTCCACCGTCCCGAGGCGCTCGACGCAGTCCGAGGGTGCCACGCCGAGTGCGGTGGCGGCGGCGATCGCGGCGAGGGCGTTCATCACGTGATGCTCGCCGAGCACCTGCAGCCGCGCCGGGTACGCGGCGCCGTCCACCGTGGCGGTGAAGGTCGTGCCGGAGGCGGTGACCTCGATGCCGTCCGCGTGGACGGCGGCCGCCGCATCCCGGCCGAACCAGCGCACGTCGCACTCGTTGGCCTCGGCGATCGGTGCCATGCGACGCACCCGCGGGTCGTCGGCGTTCAGGACCGCGAGGCCGCCGGGGCGGAGCGCCTTGATCAGTTCGGACTTGGCGTGGAAGGTCGCCTCGATGCCGCCGAAGCCGCCGGCATGGGCGAGGCCCACCATGAGCACGACGCCGACGTCCGGATGCACGAGTCCCGCCAGCCGCGCGATCTCGCCGGGGGCGCTGGCGCCGAACTCGCTGACCAGGAAGCGCGTCTCGCGGGTGACGCGCAGCATGGTCAGCGGCGCTCCCACCTCGTTGTTGTACGAGGCGCGCGGTGCGACCGTCTCCCCCTCGCCGGAGAGGATGCGGGCGAGGAGGTTCTTCGTGGTCGTCTTGCCGTTCGAGCCGGTGATCCCGACGATGCGCAGCCGCCCCTCGGCCCGGACGATCCCGACGACCTCGCGCGCGAGATCGGCCAAGGCGCGGACGACGTCGGGCACGACGATCTGCGACACCTCCTCGTCGACGGGGCGCTCGACCACGGCGAGGGCCGCCCCGTTCGCGACGGCGGCACCGACGAACAGGTGCCCGTCGGTCTCGGCACCGGGCTTGGCGAAGAAGATGCCGCCTGGTCCGAGTTGTCGCGAATCGGTGTCGACGACACCGCCGACGAGGGTCTGCGGGGTGTCCCCAGCGGCGAGGCGGAGGTCGCCGCCGAGTGTCTGGGCGATGTGGGAGAGGGAGAGTTCGATCATGAGAATGGGCGCCGACGCATCAACCGGTCTTGGGCAGCAGGACTGCCTCGGAGGTCGACGGGGTGACCCGGAAGGTCTTCAGGACCTGTGTCATCGCCTTCTGGAAAGCCGGTGCGTTGGCCGAAGAAGAGCGTACCGCAGTCGGCTGATCGAGCGTCACGGCGACCACGTACTGCGGGTCGTCCGCGGGGGCGAACCCGATCAGCGTGGTGAAGTACACGCCCTGCTTGTAGGCGCCGTTCTCCGCGATCTCACCGGTACCGGTCTTGCCCGCGATCCGGTATCCGGAGATCGCGACGGACTTGGCGAGGCTGCCCTGCACCAGCACGTTCTCGAGCATCTCCTGCACCTGCGTCGCGGTCTCCGGCCGCAGCACCTGCGTCGGTTCGCCCGGGTCGGTGGGCTCGACCGTGCCGTCGGCGCGCGTGCAGGAGCGCACGAGGCTCAGCGGCACCTTGCGGCCGTCGTTCGCGATCGTCTGGTAGGCGCCGACGAGTTCGGGGAGGGTGGTCGACACGCCCTGCCCGAACGCGATGTTGTACGTCGTCTGCGCGTCCCACGTGTCGGCGCTGCGCAGTTCGCCGCGCGCCTCGTCGGGGAAGCCCACGGCGCTCCCCTGCCCGATGCCGAGCGCGGTGAGGTAGTCGTACCGCGTCTGCGAGGGGATCTGCACCGAGAGCTTCGAGATGCCGACGTTGGAGGAGTCGATGAGCACCCCGGTGAGGGTGTACGGGGTATCGGGGTGGTTCATGGAGTCCGTCACCCGGACGCCGTCGGCGAAGCTCTCCCGGCCGGCGGCGTTGATGATCGTGCCGGGCGTGGCGGTGCCGGTGTCCACCGCGATCGCGGCGGAGAGTGCCTTGAACGTCGATCCGGGCTCGAACCGGGCACGGAAGATGCGGCTCGAGCGGTCCTCGGGGGCCGTCGCGTCGATGTCGTTGGGGTCGACGCTCGGGTACTCGGCGGCGACCTTGATCTCCCCCGTCCGCGCGTCGGCGACCATGATCTGCCCGTGCAGCGCGCCGAGGTTCTGGGTCTGCTCGGAGATGAGCTGCTGCATGTACCACTGCAGGTCGCGGTCGATCGTCAGCGTCACCGTGCCGCCGTCGACCGCGGGGGTCTCCCGTTCGGTGCCGGGGATGATCGTGCCGTCGACGCCCTGCTCGTAGGTGACGGACCCGTTCGTCGATGCCAGGCACTCGTTCTGTGCGAGTTCCAGGCCTTCGAGCGGTTCGCCGTCGGAACCGACGAAACCGATGAGGTTGCCGCCGACCGCGCCGTCGGGGTACGTGCGCGCGGGGTGCGAGTTCATCGCGAGGAACGGGAGCTTCAGCGCGGCGAGGGCACGGTACTGCTCGGTGGACAGGCCCCGCGCGAGCCGGGCGTACCGCGAGTCGGGGTTGGCCGCGAGCGCGTCGGCGACGATCTGCTGGATCTCCTCGGGCGTCTGCCCGGTGATCGCCGCGATCTCGGCCGA
>JAEZSU010000172.1 GCA_023421635.1 Actinomycetes bacterium
TCGTGCCCGGTATGTTCGCAGGCGTCTCCGCCGACGTCGTCTACCTCGGTGTCGGCGGGCTCGGCAGGCAGCCGGAGCACTTCCGTGACACGTACTGGGCCGAGGTCGTCGAGACCACCGGCGCGCACCTGGTCGTGCCGGTGCACTGGGACGACTTCACCCGGCCGCTGACACGACCGTTGCGTCCGTTCCCACGGATCGTCGACCGCTTCCCCACGACGCGCCGTTTCCTCGACGCCAAGCACGCGTCTGGCCCCGCCCGCATCCGCTGGCAGGACGCCTTCGAGACGCTCACGCCCCTCGCACCGGAGGCCGGCGCGCCTCAGTAGGTGCGCGCGATCGCGTGCACCGCCTTCGCCAGCGCCTCGAGGGCGGTCGCGAGCTCCTTCACGTCGTCCGTGCGCGCCAGCGTCTTCGCCTTCCTCGCGTGCGTCATCGCCTCGCGCGCGTTCTCCGCTGCCGGCTCGTTCATCATGCGTGCACCCCTTCGTGCGCGCGGCACCTCGATATGCCGCCCGAGATCACTCTGTCGGATGAGCGGTCCGGAGGGAAGTCATCCGCGGGAAGGACGACACCGGAGCACCCCGTCGGAAGGCTGGAGGCATGACTTCAGCTGTGCTTCACGCCACCGACCTCCACAAGACCTTCGGCGCCACCACCGCCCTCGCCGGGGTGGACCTCACCATCGAACGGGGTGAGTCCGTCGCCGTGATGGGCGCCTCCGGATCGGGCAAGACCACCCTGCTGCACGTGCTGGCCGGCATCACCGCCCCGGACCGCGGTGCGGTCACCTTCACGCCCGCCGCAGGCTCCCCGGTCGACGTGACCGGGATGGCCGAGAGCGGCCGCTCGCGACTGCGGCGCGACCGGTTCGGCTTCGTCTTCCAGCAGGGGCTGCTCATCCCCGAGCTCACCGCCGGCGAGAACGTCGCGCTGGCGCTCATGATCACCGGCATCGGCCGGGCCGAGGCGATGGGACGCGCGGTGTCGTGGCTCGACGCACTGGGGCTGCAGGGCAAGGCGGACCGCCGTATCGGCGAGCTCTCGGGCGGCCAGGCGCAGCGCGTCGCGATCGCCCGCGCCCAGGTGACGGGCGCCGAGGTGGTGTTCGCCGACGAGCCGACCGGCGCGCTCGACTCACGAACGTCCGTCGAGGTGATGGACGCGCTCCTGTGGGCGACCACCGGGCAGGGCCGCACACTCGTCCTCGTCACGCACGACCCCGAGGTGGCCGCGCGCTGCGCGCGCACCGTCTCGGTGCGCGACGGCCGCATCGTCAGCGCGACGGTGTCGGCATGAACCGCCAGGTGCTGATGCTGCTGATGCGGCCGAGCCCCGGCGAGCGCCACGTGCTGGCACTGCCGGTGGTGGCCTTCGCCGTGGTCAGCGCGCTCGTGCTCACCGTCGTGGGCGGCGCGCAGTCGTTCTGGGCGTGGTCCGACCCCGAGGCGCCGATCTACCACGCCCTCGCCGCCATCGCCCTCGTGCTCATGGTCGTGCCGCTCCTCACGCTCGGCGGCGCGGCGGCCCGGCTCTCCGCCCGCCGTCGTGACGAACGCCTCTCCACGCTGCGCCTGCTCGGCGTCTCCCCCGCCGGTGTCGTCGTCGCGACGGTCGTCGAGTCGGCGCTCCTCGCCGCGGCCGGTGCGGTGGCGGGACTGCTCCTCCACCTGCTCCTCGTCCCGCTCGTCGGCCTGATCCCCTTCCGGGGCGAGCCGCTCGGCGCGGGCTCGGTGCTGGTCCCGGTCGGCACGACCGCGGCGATCATGGCGGCCATCGTCGCACTCGCGGCGGTCAGCGCCGCCGTCGGCCTCCGCAAGGTCGTCATCTCGCCGCTGGGCGTCCGCACCCGTGCGATCGCCGGGAAGGCGCACTGGATGCGGGCGGTCATCGCCGTCGCCGTCCTCGCGATCGCGTTCGCACTCATCGTGGCGGTGCCGGACGCGGCGGGCATGCTCACCACGATCGTCGTGCTCACCGGCGCCTTCGCCGCCGCCTTCGCCGTGCTGAACGTGCTCGGCCCCTGGGTCCTGCGCGTGCAGGCCCGCATCCGCCTGCGTCTCGCGAAGCGGCCCGACCAGCTGCTGTCCGCGCGGACGGTGCTCGACGCCCCGAAGGCGGCATGGCGTCAGGTGAGCGGCATCGCGATGACGAGCTTCATCGCGGTGTTCGCGGGCACCGCCGTGGCGCTGCTGGATGTCATGGGCACGGGGTCCACCGCGGACCTGCAGCTCGCCGTCGACATCCGCACAGGCCTGATCATCACCCTCGTCGCGTCGTTCCTCATGGTGAGCGCGTCGGTCGGCGTGAACCAGGCCGCAGGGATCCTCGACCGGGTGGACCTGCACCGGAGCCTCCACCGCCTCGGGATGCCGATGCAGACCGTGGACCGTGCACGCCGGAGCGCCATCATGCGTCCGCTCCTGCTGACCACCGTCGGCGGCGCGGTGTGCGCGGCGGTGCTCATCAGCCCGCTGCTGGGCACCGCGATCGTCGGGGCGCCGGTGTCGCTCCTCACGACGGCCCTCGTGATCGTCGCCGGCGTCGCGCTCGTGTGGCTCGGCTCGCGGGCGACCACCCCGATCCTGCGGGGCGCATTCGCCGGCTGACCCCGTCGCCGCCGCCTCAGTCCCGGCC
>JAEZSU010000213.1 GCA_023421635.1 Actinomycetes bacterium
GGCCGGTTCACCCGGAACTTCGTCGTGCAGGGGACGGCGGCGGAGTGGGCACTGTGCTGGCTCGCCGAGATCCGCGCCGGCCTGCACGCGCTGGGGGAGACCGCCGGCGTGCGGGCGGACCGGTCCGGGCCGTTCTTCGCCGCACGCCCGCACCTGGTGTTCTTCCTGCACGACGAGGTCATGGTGCACGCCCCCGCAGACCTGGCGGATGCGGTCGCCGCCGTCGTCGCGGACGCCGCGGCCGTCGCGGGGAGGCGGTTGTTCGGATCGTTCCCGATCGATTTCCCGCTGGATGTCCGCATCCTCCGGCGGGAGCCGGATGCCGCAGCCGGGTCGCCCGGATAGACTCGGACCGCGAATGGGTCGGCTGGACGGTCGCGTCGCGGCTGCTTCGGCAGTCGCGCCGAGGAACGTCCGGGCTCCACAGGGCAGGGCGGTGGGTAACACCCACCCGGAGCGATCCGCGAGACAGTGCCACAGAGAGCAGACCGCCCCGGTTCCGACCGGGGTAAGGGTGAAAGGGTGGTGTAAGAGACCACCGGGGTCGTGGTGACACGACCCGCACGGTAAACCTCGCCCGGAGCAAGGTCAGACAGGGGATGGTGACGCGGCCCGCCGAGTCCCCGGGTAGACCGCTGGAGCGGCACGGCAACGTGTCGCCGAGAGAGATGACCGTCCACGGAGCTTCGGCTCCCGGACAGAACCCGGCGTACAGGCCGGCCCATTCGCCCTCTCGCGGCCGCGGCCCTCCTTCTCGAGCGCGCGCCTCTCCCTCGCGCGGCACGACCCCGCCCCGCCGAACCAGGTGATTCGGCGAGATCAGGAGGAAATGCGCAGGAGTGTTCCTGATCTCGCCATATCACCTGATTCGGCGAGCGCAGGATGCGGGCACGCATCACCTGATTCGGCGAGCCCAGGATGCGGCGCCGGGAGCTGGTGGGCCCAGGATGCGGTCAGCAGGTCGCGGCCCCGCGAGCGGCGGGTCAGTCCTTCGCGGTCGCGGCGGAGACGTGCTGCGGCGCGGTGCCGAGCGAGAGCGCGGCAGCCCCGATGATGCCCGCGTTGTTGCGATGCACGGCCGGCACGATCGGGGTGCGGAGCTCCAGCAGGTGCAGGAACTTGTCCGCGTGCTTCGAGACGCCGCCGCCGACGATGAACAGGTCGGGGCTGAAGAGGAACTCGACGTGGCTGTAGTACCACTGCAGCCGCTCCGCCCACTTCTCCCAGCTGAGGTCGTCGCGCTCCATCGCGGAGTATGCGGCGTAGGCCTCGGCATCCTTCCCGTGCTTGGCGCGCTGCAGGTGACCGAGCTCGGAGTTCGGGATGAGCTGCCCCTCGTAGATGATCGCCGAGCCGATGCCGGTGCCGAGGGTGGTGAGGATCGTGAGGCCGGTCGCGTCCTTCGCCGCGCCGAACTGCATCTCGGCGACACCGGCGACGTCGGCGTCGTTGGCGAAATGGATGTCGCGACCGAGGCCGTCCTCGAAGAACTCCTCCGCGGGGAAGTCGATCCACTTCTCCGACACGTTCGCTGCGGAGAGGGTGCGGCCGTTCTTCACGATCGCGGGGAAGGCGACGCCGAGGGGGTAGTCGGAGTCCGCGACCTGGAGGGTGTCGAGCACCTGGCGGACGGCCTGCAGCACGTCGTCCGGCTGCGCCCCCGCGGGGGTCGCGACCTTGATCCGGTCGCTGATCAGCGTGCCCTTCTCGAGGTCGACGATGCCGCCCTTGATCCCGGTCCCACCGATGTCGATTCCGACGGCGCGCGCACTCTCCGATGCCATGCATCCACCCTACCGACAGTGGGCTGCGTGATCAGTAGGATCGAGGCAGGCATGCATCGACGAGGAGCGGATCCGTGAGCGACGACAGCGAGAAGTACTGGTACAACCTGAAGACCGGTCAGGTCGAGCGTGGTTTCGCGTCGCCCGCCGTCGACCGCGCCGGCCCGTTCGACACCGCCGAAGCCGCGGCGAAGGCACCCGAGATCATCCGCGAGCGTTCCCGGCAGTGGGCCGAGGACGACGCCCGCGAAGAAGACTGACCGTCCGCGCGCGGACATCCATCATTGGCACGGCCGACCGTCGTCGGCACGTAGAGGGGACACCATGGACAAGCAGCGGGACTTCGTTCTTCGCACGATCGAGGAACGCGGCATCAAGTTCGTGCGCCTCTGGTTCACCGACGTCATCGGCACGCTGAAGTCGGTGGCGATCGCGCCGGCGGAGGTCGAGGGCGCGTTCAACGAGGGACTCGGGTTCGACGGCTCCGCGATCGAGGGACTCACCCGCTCCTACGAGTCCGACCTGCTGGCCCTTCCCGACCCGACCACCTTCCAGGTGCTGCCGTGGCGGGGCGAGATCGACCCGACGGCCCGCATGTTCTGCGACATCACGACGCCCGACGGCCAGCCCGCCGTGGCCGACCCGCGGCACGTGCTCAAGCGCACGCTCGCGAAGGCCGCCGACGCCGGGTTCACGTTCTACACGCATCCCGAGATCGAGTTCTACCTGCTGAAGTCCTCCGCCTACGGACCGGACGGGCCCGAGCCGGTCGATTCCGCCGGCTACTTCGACAACGTGCCCGGCGGCACCGCCCACGACTTCCGGCGGCGGTCGGTCCGGATGCTGGAGGACCTCGGCATCTCGGTCGAGTTCAGCCACCACGAGGGCGGCCCCGGCCAGAACGAGATCGACCAGCGCTACGCCGATGCGCTGACGACGGCCGACAACATCATGACCTTCCGGACGGTGGTCAAGGAGGTCGCGATCGAGCAGGGCGTGTACGCGACGTTCATGCCGAAGCCGCTCAGCAACCACCCGGGCAGTGGCATGCACACGCACATGTCCCTGTTCGAGGGCGACGTGAACGCGTTCTACGAGGAGGGTGCGCAGTACCAGCTCTCCAAGACCGGACGCCAGTTCATCGCCGGCCTCCTGCGCCACGCGAACGAGATCTCCGCCGTCACGAACCAGTTCGTCAACTCCTACAAGCGGCTGTGGGGCGGTGACGAGGCGCCGAGCTTCATCACGTGGGGCCACAACAACCGCTCCGCCCTCGTGCGGGTGCCGCTGTACAAGCCGAACAAGGGCCAGTCCTCGCGCGTGGAGTACCGCGCCCTCGACTCCGCCGCGAACCCGTACCTCGCCTTCGCGCTCATGCTGGCCGCCGGCCTCAAGGGCATCGAGGAGGGCTACGAGCTGCCGCCCGAGGCCGAGGACAACGTCTGGTCCCTCACCGACGCCGAGCGCCGCGCGCTCGGGTACGCGCCGCTGCCGGCGAGCCTCGACCAGGCGCTGCAGGCCATGGAGGAGTCGGAGCTCGTCGCCGAGACCCTCGGCGAGCAGGTCTTCAACTACGTGCTGCGGAACAAGCGCAAGGAGTGGTCCGGGTACCGCGCGCAGGTGACGCCGTTCGAGTTGCAGAGCAACCTCGAGATGCTCTGACCCGGTGATGGCAGCATCCGACCGCTCCTCGTCGCGGACGGACCTCGCCCGGCTCGGCTTCGGCGACACCGTCGAAGCCGAGCGGCTG
>JAEZSU010000247.1 GCA_023421635.1 Actinomycetes bacterium
GGGTTCGAACCCGCATTCGGCGATGCGCTGGTGCGCGACGCCCTCCGCGCGCTGCGCTGCCCGGTGTGCATCGTCCCGTCGGCGCCCGGCTCGACCGGGGCGCCGGCTGCGGCCGACGCCCGCTGAGCGGACGGCGCGCTCGTCCGCTCCCTCGATCGCCCGGCGGTGTGTGGTGCCGCCATCGCGTTCACGTCAACCCTTGGTTCGGGCAGCGGGGCAGCCGTACGTTGTACGCGAAAGCGAGGAGCGAAATGTCGGGATCCACGCCGCTGTCCTTCCCCGACCAACCGCGCGGGGAACTCGACGACGCGCTCGCGGCGCTCATGACGCAGGCGCAACGGGTCGCCGGCGCGCAGGGCAGGCTCCGCGAACTCCTCCACGCCGTGCAGCGCGTAGTCGGCGAGATCGAGCTCCCCGTGGTCCTCCGCCGGGTCGTCGAGGCGGCGATCGACCTCGTCGGCGCGGACTACGGTGCGATCGGCGCGCTCACCGCGGACCACGCCGGCCTGGACCAGTTCGTGTTCGTCGGGATGAACGACGACGAGGTCCGCGCGATCGGCCATCCCCCGCAGGGACGCGGCCTGCTCGGCGCGCTCACCGCCGACCCCCGCCCCATCCGCCTCAGCCGACTGGACCAGGACCCGAGGTCGGCAGGGCTCCCGGCGAACCACCCGCCGATGCAGGCGTTCCTCGGCGTCCCCATCCCCGTCCGCGGCGGGTCCCAGCGCAACCTCTACCTCACCCGCGGTTCGACGACGCCGTTCACGAAGGAGGACGAGGAGCTCGTGGAAGCACTCGCGACCGTCGCGGGCGCGGCGATCGAACACGCGCGGCTGTTCGAGGAGGCACGGATGCGGGAGCAGTGGATGACCGCATCCGCTCATCTGACGAGCGCCATCCTCACGACGCCGCTCGAAGAGGTCATGGACCTCATCGCCGGGCGAGTGTACGAACTGACCGGTGCGGATCGGGTGTGTGTCGCGATCCCGGACGGCGACAGCGACCGGATGCTCGTCGCCGCCGTCCGCGGCGAGCGCGAGGACCTCCTCGGGGTCGTCACCGAAGGCGGCAGGACGATCGCCGACCACGCGCGCGCGCACGGACCGGCGCGGACCCCGGAGACCACCCGTGGCGCCGAGGACCCCTACCGCGTGACGACCGCGGCCGGCACGGGAGCCGCGATGGCGATCCCGCTCCGCTCCCGCGCCCGCACGTGGGGGGTGGTCGTGATCGGTCGCACCCCGGGCGGGGCGGACTTCACCGCCCTCGAGGAGACGATCGCGGGCAGCGTCGCCTCGCAGGTGGGGATCGCGCTCGAACTCGCCCATGCCCGCGCCCTCCAGCGCCGCGCGCTGCTCACCGACGAGCGGGCGCGCATCGCGCGGGACCTGCACGACCATGTCATCCAGCAGCTGTTCGGCGCAGGGCTCGCACTCCAGAGCACCGCGGGACTCATCGAGGAGGCGACGGCGCAGGCCGGGGTGAGTGCGGTCATCGGACAGCTCGACGAAGCGATCGGACAGATCCGCACGCTCGTGTTCGCGCTGTCGGAGCGCACCGACGACACCGTGCGCCACCGCATCATCGACGCGGTGGGCCGCACCGCGGGCGCGGCGCGGCGTCCCCCGTCCATCCGGTTCGTCGGCCCCGTCGATCACCTCATCGTGGGCGACCTCGCCGACGATGTGGTCGCGGTCGCCACCGAGCTGCTCTCCAACAGCGTGCGGCACGCGGGCGCCGCCGCCATCTCGCTCGAGGTCGCCGCGCAGCGGGGATCGGCGACCGTCACCGTCGAGGACGACGGGGTGGGCATCCCGGATGCGGGCGGGCGCCGCAGCGGTCTCGGGAACCTCGCGGAACGCGCGCGGGCGCGGCGGGGCGGGTTCACGATCGAGTCCACACCGGGCAGGACCGTGGCGTGCTGGTGCGTCCCCGTGGGAGCGTCAGGGCCGAGCCAGGAGGCGGCGAGATGATCGGGGTGTTCCTCGTCGACGACCACGAGATCGTCCGCCGCGGGCTCGCGGGCCTCATCGACCAGGCCCCGGACATGCAGGTGGTCGGCGAAGCCGCGAATCTCCGGCAGGCGACGGCGCGGATCGACGCGACCCATCCCGACGTCGCGGTCATCGACCTGCGACTGCCGGACGGCAGCGGCGTCGACCTCTGCCGGGACGTCCGCTCCCGGCATCCCGGCACCGCCTGCCTCGTCCTCACCGGGTACGACGACGACCGGGCGATGTACGCCGCCGTGCTCGCGGGCGCAGCCGGGTACATCCTCAAGGACGTCGGCGGGATGAAACTCGTCGAGAGCATCCGGGACGTGCATGCCGGTCGTTCGCTGCTGCACGGCGAGTTGGCAGCCGGTGTGGCGACCCGCATCCGCGAGGCGACCGACACGGATCCGCGCGTCGGCGCGTTGGGCGTCCGCGAGCGCCAAGTGCTGCGGCTGATCACGGAGGGCCTCACCAATCGGCAGATCGGCGAGCGGCTGGGCCTCGCCGAGAAGACGGTGAAGAACTACGTGTCCTCGCTGCTCAGCAAGCTCGGCCTGGCGTCCCGCACGCAGGCCGCGATCTTCCAGCTCGAGCACCAGGACCCGCCGCTGCGCTGACGTCGGGGGACGTTCTGCCCCTCGCGACGGTTGCCGGGTCCATACCGTCGAAGCACGCGTGGAGGGCGGATCGGCCATGGAGCGAATCTTGCTTCGGTTCGACGGTGACGCAGCGGCATGGAGCGCGGTGGCCTGGGTGGCGCATCGGGCCCGACGCCGTCGCGGGCGGTCGCGGATCACGCTCATGCTGGACGGGCCCGCGCGCGACGCGGCCGCACTCGGCCTTGCGCTCGCCGCGCAAAGCCTTCGGGATGCGGTCCCAGGCACCGTCGTCCGCGCCCACGGCCCGCTCCCCCTCCTGACCGGTCACGGTCTCGACGCCGACCTCGTGGTGCTCGGTGTGCCCTCGGATGCGACACGGATGGCTGCGCACGTCGGCGGGCACGGCGCGCACGACACCGGCTCGCGTGCGCCGGTGTGCATCGTCCCCGCCGGGTGGCGGCCGACGGCGGGTCCGGTCACCGTCGGTGTGGACGGCGACGCGTCCTCGGACGCCGCTGTGCGGTTCGCCGCGCGGGAGGCGGCGAATCTCGGTGTCCCGCTCACGCTCGTGCACTCCTGGCTGATGAGGATGCCCGCACCGGACTCCTTCCCGACTGCACGCCCGGATCCGCGGTCGGCGGAGGCCGGCCATCTGACGATCCTGCGGGCCGCGGCACGCCGGGTGCCCGACGAACACCCGCCGCGGGCGGATCTGCGGCTCATCCGGGACACCCCCTCGTCCGCGCTGTCCGCCTTCGAGGACGATGCGTCGATGATCGTCATCGGGACCCACCGCGCACGTGGCGCCGTGGATTTGCGCGGTTCGGTGGCAAGGGACCTCATGGCGGAGCTCCGCCGCCCCCTGTGCGTGGTCCCGCCCTCGCCCTGAGCGCGATGCGCACGACGCCGGAAACGCGAAGAGCCTCCGGATGGACCGGAGGCTCTTCTGTGGTGACCCCAGCGGGATTCGAACCCGCGTTACCGCCGTGAGAGGGCGGCGTACTAGGCCGCTATACGATGGGGCCGTTTCACCTTTTCGCTGCCGTCGCGGCAACCGTTCAAGTATGACATGGGCCCGGAACGGGCGCCAAATCGAGGCCGCCGCGCGTGTCGCACCCCACGGGGTTGCCCCACCACCGCAGCCCGGAGTTGACTGCTCGTATGCAGCTGACCAAACACGAGCACGCCGCCCTGGTCCTCGACAAGCACGGCAAGAAGCTCGTGATCGATCCGGGGTCGTTCACCTCGCCGCTCTCCGACCTCCACGGGCTCGTCGGCATCGTGCTCACGCACGAGCACGCCGACCACTGGACCCCCGAGCACCTCGACCGGATCCTCGGCACGCACCCCGACGTGCCGATCTACGCCCCCGAAGGCGTCGCCCGGGCCGCTGCCGGATACCGCATCACCGTGGTCTCCCCCGGCGACACCGTCGAGGTCGGACCCTTCCACCTGTCGTTCCACGGCGGCCGACACGCGGTGATCCACGAGAGCATCCCGGTGATCGACAACGTGGGCGTCCTCGTGGACGACCAGTTCTACTACCCGGGCGACTCCTACGCGGTCCCCGAGGGCGCCACGGTCGACCTGCTCGCGGCGCCGGTCGGGGCACCCTGGCTGAAGATCGGCGAGGCCATGGACTTCGTCCTCGCCGTCAAGCCCGCCCGGGCCTTCGGCACGCACGACATGACCCTCTCGCGTGCGGGCCTGACGATCGGACGGGCGCGGCTGCAGTGGGCGGTGGAGCAGAACGGCGGCGAGTTCCTCGCTCTCGAACCGGGCGACAGCACCGACATCTAGCGGGTTTTGTAGGCGGGCTACAAGAAACCGGGTGTCACGCCCCCTGACACTTAGTTTCCAGCCCAGCATCCGCCCGGTTTCCTGAACGTTCGCTGTTAGCCTCGCGCGACCAGATGTCCGCACCGTCGCGTACACCAACAGGGAGCCCTCAATGTCGAGCACTTCAACAGCACACCGTCATGGATGGGGGATGCGGATCGCCGTCGCGGTCCTCGCACTCCTCCTCGCCGCCATGGTGATCCTCTACGTCGTCACCGTCGCGAAACTCTCCGACGGCGCCACCCAGCTCTCCTCCGGCGCCTCACGAGCCGGCGACGGTTCCAGCCAGCTCGTGGACGGCACCAAGACACTGTCGGCCGGCGCGAGCACCCTCGCCGAGGGTGCCGAGGAGCTGGAGGCTGGTGCGAAGAACGCCTCCGCCGGTGCGACGCGCCTCTCGGAGGGCGCCACCTCCGCCGCGACCGGCGCCGCAT
>JAEZSU010000331.1 GCA_023421635.1 Actinomycetes bacterium
CGCCGGCTATCTGCTCGCGGACCTCGACGACGCCGACCCCGCCGCTCGCCTCGAGCGAGCGATCCGGTACGGCGCCGCGGCCACCACCCTGCCCGGCACCGAGGCGGCGCAGCCGCACCACCTCCCCACCGGTGAGGTGCCCATCCGCGTCCTTCCCCCCTCGACCATCGGAGGTCATCGTGTCTGACACCATCAACCGGGATCTGGTCTTCCTCGACCAGGACCTCGGGAACGACAAGGCCGCGGTCATCCGGGCGCTCGCCGCGCGCGTCGCCGAACAGGGGCGTGCGTCCGACGCGGAGGCACTGTTCGCCGACGCGTGGGCGCGGGAGGAGAAGGACGAGACCGGCCTCCCGGGCGGCATCGCCATTCCGCACGCCAAGAGCTCCTCCGTCAGCGAACCCACGCTGGTGTTCGCCCGGCTTTCGCCCGCTGTGGATTTCGGTGCGCCCGATGGCCCGGCCGATCTGGTGTTCCTCATCGCGGCCCCCGCGGACGCGGCTGAGGCGCACCTCGCGGTGCTCTCCAAGCTCGCCCGCAACCTCATGCAGGAGGACTTCACCTCGGCGCTGCGCAGCGCGACCGACGCGGACGAGGTCGTGCACATCGTCCGGGTCGCGATCGGCGAGGAGGACCCGGATGCGGTCCCCGCCGCGCCCGCGCCCGCACCCGCCGCGTCGGCACCCGGCCCCGACGCCGCGACGCCTGATCCGGCCACCTCGGACACCACGCCGCAGGGCACGTACACCATCGACGGACGCCCGGCCCGGATCGTCGCGGTCACCGCCTGCGCCACCGGCATCGCGCACACGTTCATGGCCGCCGACGCGCTCACCGCTGCGGGCACGAAGGCGGGCGTCGACCTGACGGTGGAGCCGCAAGGCTCCAGCGGCTACAAGGCGATCCCGCAGCAGGTCATCGACGACGCGGATGCGGTCATCTTCGCCGTCGACGTGGATGTGCGCGAGCAGCAGCGGTTCGCAGGCAAGCCGGTGGTCCGGTCGGCGGTGAAACGCGGGATCGAGCAGCCCGCGGAGATGCTCGCGGAGGCCGTCGCCGCAGCGAAGGACCCCGCGGCGACACGGGTGGCCGGGACCGCGTCGGCGCCGTCCACCGCATCCACCCCCGCGGCGCGGGAGTCGTGGGGAGCGAAGTTCCAGCGGATCCTCCTCACCGGCGTGAGCTACATGATTCCGTACGTCGCGGGCGGCGGTCTGCTCAACGCGCTCGGGTTCCTGCTCGGCGGGTACCAGGTGAGCGACAACGCAGCGAACGTCATCATCCAGAACTCGCTCTGGAACCTGCCGACCGAGGACATCACATCGTCACTCGGGCCCGTCGGCCAGTACCTCGGGTCGGTGGCGTTCATGATCGGGTCGACCTCGATGGGGTTCCTGGTCTCGGCGCTCGCCGGCTACATCGCGTTCGCGATCGCCGACCGGCCCGGCATCGCACCCGGATTCGTCGCCGGCGCGGTGGCCGTGCTCATGAACGCCGGGTTCATCGGCGGCATCATCGGCGGGCTGCTCGCGGGATTCGTCGCCTGGTGGCTGGGCCGGCTGAACCCGCCGCGGTGGTTGCGCGGTCTCATGCCGGTCGTGATCATCCCCCTCGTGGGCGGGATCGTCGCGTCGGGGCTCATGATCCTCGTGCTCGGGCGGCCGATCGCCGCGCTCATGGAGGCGCTGAACGACGGCCTCACCGGGCTCGCCGGCACCGGGGCGATCGTGGTGGTCGGCGTGATCCTCGGGCTCATGATGTGCTTCGACCTGGGCGGTCCGATCAACAAGGTGGCGTACGCGTTCGCCACCGCGGGGATCGCCGGTGCCTCGACGAGCGACATCCATGCCGTGCCGTTCCTCATCATGGGCGCCGTGATGGCCGCGGGCATGGTGCCGCCGCTCGGGATGGCGCTGGCCTCGACCGTGCTGGCGCGGAACCTCTTCACGCCCGTGGAGCGCGAGAACGGCAAGGCCGCATGGCTCTTGGGCGCCTCGTTCATCAGCGAAGGTGCGATCCCGTTCGCGGCTGCGGACCCGCTGCGCATCATCCCGGCGAACCTCGTCGGCGGTGCGGTCACGGGCGCGCTCAGCATGCTGTTCGGGGTGTCCTCGCTCGCACCTCACGGCGGCATCTTCGTGTTCTTCGCGATCAATCCGTTCTGGGGCTTCGTGGTCTCGATCCTCGCGGGCACCGTCGTCACCGCGCTCATCGCGGTCGCGCTCAAGCGCTGGGTCGGCAACAAGGAGCTCGCCCGAGCCGAGGCGGATGCCTCCTCGAGCGTCTCGGTGCCCGCCTGATAGACGAAGCACCCCGGCCGTGGCGGCCGGGGCGCTTCGTCGTGCTGCGGGTCAGACGGAGGCGGACCCGTGGGTGCTGCGGTGCTGGAGGCGGTGCCCCACCCAGAAGCCGATCGCGATGAGGCCGATGAGGCCGACGCCGAGCATCCACGGCAGCAGGTTCGGGACCGCGGTGCTGGCACCGGTGGCCAGCTGCACCGACCCGTCGGCCAGCTGCCCGTTGCCGTCGGCGAGCGTGGCGGCGCCGTCCTTGAGGTCGACGCTGCCCGCGAACAGGTCGTCGGAGCCGTCGGAGAGCCTGGTCGCGCCCGCGGCGAGCTCCGACGCGCCGGAGGAGAGCGACGTCGCGCCCGCGGCGAGGGTGCTCGTGCCTTCGGCGAGCGAGCCCGCACCGGCCGACAGGTTGCCCGCGCCCGAGGCGAGGTTCTGCGCACCCGAGTGCAGTCGGCTCGCGCCCGTGGCGAGGTTGTCGACGCCCGCGGACAGCGTCTGCGCGCCCGCGCTCACCGTGTTGACGCCGTCGCGGAGTTCTCCTGCCTTCCCTGCCAGCGTGTTGGCACCTGCCGCGACCGTTCCGGTGCCGGGCCAGCCCTTGCTGGGATCGCCGTTCACGATTGCGCCGACTCCGCCGGCAAGCGCGGCGACGTTCGTCTTCGCGGAGTATGCGATGCCTGCGGCGGTCGAACCGGTGACGCGCACCGTGTCCATGGTGTCCGCTGCCGCTTCCAGCTGGGACTTGATGCTCACGAAGCTCGCCTGCGTGGCCAGGTAGCGCAGCGTACCGGCCTGGGTCGCAGCCTCGACGGCGAGGGTGTTCACAGTGGTGTCGGGTGAGCCGAAGGCCGCGATCTGCGGTGTGACGGCCGTCGCCAGCCCGCTGCTCAGCGTGTTCGCGGAGTCCAGGACCCCACGTGAATATGCGTCCGCGCCGGCGACGCCCTGCGCGAGGGTCTGAGCACCGGCAGCGAGATCGGTCGAGCCCTGTGCGGCCTTCGCGGCGCCGGCAGCGAGGTTCGCGGCGCCCGAGGCCGCGTTCTGTGCACCCGATGCGAGCGTCGCTGCGCCGGAGGCGGCGGTGCC
>JAEZSU010000122.1 GCA_023421635.1 Actinomycetes bacterium
GGCATCCTCGTGCTCATCGCGACCGGCGCGGCGCTGTGGGCGCCGAACCTGGTGGTGTTCGCCGCCGCGGTGTTCCTCGTCGGGGTGAGCGCCGCCGCGTTCGGGCTGGCGCGGCACGCGTTCATGACGACCCGGGTGCCGCCGCACTTCCGTGCGCGTGCGCTGTCACTGCTGGGCGGCACGTTCCGCCTCGGCATCTTCGTCGGGCCGTTCGTCTCGGCGGGCCTGCTCGCGCTCTTCCCCGGCGAGACGGCGCCCATCTGGTTCTTCGCCGTGTGCGCGGTGGGGGTCGTGCTCCTCGTCTTCTTCGGCCCCGACCCCGAGCAGCACCTCGCCGCCCCCGCGATCGCCGAGCGGACGGTGGCGGATGCCGAGGACTCCGGCGAGCCCGTCACGGGGTCCATCCCGGTCGCCGAACGCGCCGGGGTGTTCCGCACCATGTGGCGGCACCGGCAGGTGCTCTCGCGGCTCGGCGTGGCCGCAGCATCCCTTTCCGCCGCACGCGCGGCCAGGCAGGCGATCCTGCCGCTGTGGGGGCTGTCGATCGGGCTCGACGCGCAGACGATCGCGCTGGTGGTCGGCATCTCGGGCGCGATCGACTTCGCCCTGTTCTATGCGAGCGGGCAGGTGATGGACCGGTTCGGGCGCCTGTGGGCGGCGCTCCCAGCGATGCTCCTGATGGGATGCGGGTTCCTGGCACTGTCGGCGACGCACGATCTCGGCACCGCGTCGATGTGGTTCGCGATGTTCGCGGCGGTGCTCGGCGTCGGCAACGGCCTCTCCAGCGGCATCCTGCTGACCCTCGGTGCCGATGTCGCGCCGAAGCCCGATCCGGCGCCGTTCCTCGGGTCGTGGCGGACGCTCACCGATGCCGGCGGCGCGGCCGCACCGCTCGTGGTCTCGGGCATCACGGCGGTCGCGTCGCTGTCGTGGGCCACCGCCGCGATCGGCGTCGTCACGCTCGTCGGTGCGGGAGCGTTCCTCCGCTGGGGGCCGCGGTTCGTGCCGCGCACGGGACGGTAGCGGTCACCGCAGCCCGGTGCGGCGCGTCGCGGTCGCGGTGAGCCGGACCCCGTCGGGCACGAACACCGAGAACAGCGGCGGGTACCACGCGGCCGTGACGCTGACGCGCGCCGAGCGGCCGTCCGGGGTGTCGGCCGTGACGAGTGCCGGCTCCCCCGGTGCGATGTCGACGAGCGCCTCGGCCTGCGCCCGCACCTGCGCGGAGGTGAGCGTCGCCTGCGGTTCGCCGTCCTGCAGGGTGAGGGTGAACCCGTCGGCGCCGGCGAGCGCCGCCGCATCCGCGACCGCGTCGAGCTGTTTCTGCGCCACGTAGAGGCTCGTGGCGGAGGCGCACACGAGGATGAGCGCGATCGCGAGGATCGCGAAACCCAGCACGAGGGGCAGGATGCTGCCGTCGTCGCCGAACCGGGCGCGGCGGGTCACGGGACGCTCCCCCACAGGCGCGACGTCTTCTGCACCGCCTGCGCCTGCACCGACACGGAGGCGACGTCGTCGAGACCGAGGATGGGCGGCATGAGCGGGAGCGGGATGCGGGCGGTCACCGTGACCGCAAGGGTCGCCCCCGCCGCCGGACACGGACCGGGCTCACCGGGGCAGGTGAGCTCGACGGCCAGCGCGTCGGCCGGGATGCCGTACTCGGCGGACACCTGCCGGAGCACGAGGTCGGCGCGGCGGGCGGCGTCGTCCGCATCGGTCGCGAGCCCGATGGCACGGGCGCTGTGCCGGGCGGCCGCTTCGACGCCGAGGGTGCCGCCCTGGATCAGCCCGAGTGCGACGACGAGGTAGACGGTGGGGACGAGCAGGCACAGGCCGGCGACGAGGAACTCCAGCGACGCCGACCCGTGGTCGTCCGAAAGACCACGCAGGCGCGCCGTGACGCGGTCACTCCAGGCGTTCCGCGGGCGCATCGCCGGTCACCTCCCACACTCCGGGGACGCCGATGAGACCGAGGACCGGCATCGGGGCCCGGACCGTGACGCGGACGACGGGATGGCCGTCCGCACTGTCCTCGGTCACTGCGACCTCCTCCGCGTACGCCGCGCCCACCGCCCGCGTGATGACGTCGCGGGTGCGCTCGCCGCCCTCGGTGAGCGTCGTGTCGGCGAGCGCCGCGTGGTACGCCCCCTCGACCGCGGCGTCGTGCACGACGTTGCGCACGTAGACCCCCAGGGCGAACTGGAGCACGCCGAGCGTGAGCGCGGTGAGGAGCGTGCCGACGAGGACGAACTCGACCGGCGCGGAACCCCGGTCGTCCCACGCCGCGGCCCGCGCCCGGAGCCACCGCATCCGTCAGAGCCCGGACACCCGCGAGATCGCCTGCTCGAACAGCCCCGCCAGCGCGGGACCGGCGAGCGCCCAGATCACCACGACCAATCCGGCGGTCATCAGCGTGATGAGCACCCAGCCCGGGACATCGCCCCGGTCGTCGCCGACCACCCGTCCCCACGCGCCGCGGAGCCGCTGTACGCCGAGGGCCGCGTACCCCTTCATCATCGTCACCATCGTCTTCTCCTTCATCTCCGGTCGCCGCATCGGGCCCCGGGTCCGTCACCACCCGAGGCGCAGCATGAGCACCCCGGGGAAGATCGCGATGAGCACGCTCAGCGGGAGGATGAGGAAGACCAGCGGGAAGAGCATCGCGATCTCCTTCCGCCCAGCCTGCTCGATGAGCACCCGCTTGGCGTCTTCCTGTGCGTCCTGCGCCTGCGCCTGGAGCACCTGCGCGAGCGGGGCGCCGCGCTCGATCGCAGCCACGATCTGGTCGATGCTCCGGGCGACCGCGGGCACATGGGCGTCACGACCGACCATGCGGAGCGCGTCTGCGAGCGAGGAACCGGTCCCGACCTCGACCACCGCACCACGCAGCAGCGATACCAGGTCTCCCTGGCCGATCGCGGCGACCCGGCGGATGGCGTCGAACACGCTCTCCCCCGCCGAGAGGCAGAGCGCCAGGAACTCCAGGATCGTGGGCAGCTCCTCCGTCACCCGCTGCGCACGGGCACGCACTGCACGGCCGAGCGCGAGCTCAGGGACCGCCGCGGCCGCAACACCGGCGACGAGCGGCAGCAGCGCGACGCCCGGAGTCGGGGCGCCGGCGAGGGTCACCGCCACGG
>JAEZSU010000032.1 GCA_023421635.1 Actinomycetes bacterium
GCCCCACCCGACGTCGCGACCGAGCGGCCGGCGCAACTGCCGCTGGGAGATGCTCCAGGCGCTGCGGCGCCCCTCCGTCGCGACCGCGCCCGACCGCTCCTGCAGGTAGGCGGTGCCGACGACCGCGATCACCGCGGCGAGCTCGTCCTCGGCCGGGTTGCCGCGCCGCACGTCGATGCGCAGCGGTTCCTCGTCGCCGCTCACAGTGGGATGTTCCCGTGCTTCTTGGGCGGCAGGCTCGCCCGCTTCCCGCGCAGCGAGCGCAGTGCCTTGGCGATCGCGACGCGCGTCTGCGCCGGCTCGATGATGCCGTCGAGCTCGCCGCGCTCGGCGGCGAGGAAGGGCGAGGTCACGTTGTAGGTGTACTCGTTGGCGAGCTTGGTGCGGACCGCCGCGACGTCCTCGCCGGCCTCCTCGGCCCGCTTCAGCTCGCCCCGGTAGAGGATGTTCACCGCGCCCTGACCGCCCATGACGGCGATCTCCGCGGTCGGCCACGCCAGGTTGATGTCGGCGCCCAGCTGCTTGGAGCCCATCACGATGTACGCACCGCCGTACGCCTTGCGGAGGATCACCGTCACCAGCGGCACGGTCGCCTCGGCGTACGCGTACAGCAGCTTGGCGCCGCGCCGGATGACGCCGGTCCACTCCTGGTCGGTGCCGGGCAGGTACCCGGGCACGTCGACGAGCGTCACGATCGGGATGGAGAACGCATCGCAGAACCGGACGAAGCGGGAGGCCTTCTCGCCTGCGTCGATGTTCAGCGTGCCCGCCATCTGCGAGGGCTGGTTCGCGATGATGCCGACCGAGCGGCCTTCGACACGGCCGAAGCCGATCACGATGTTCGGTGCGAACAGCGGCTGCACCTCGAGGAAGTCGCCGTCGTCGACCACGTGCTCGATGACCTGGTGGATGTCGTACGGCTGGTTCGGGGAGTCGGGGATGACCGCGTTGAGCACGCGGTCCGCATCCGTCGTCTCGAACTCGAACGCGCTCTCGTACGCCGGCACCTCGGCCATGTTGTTGTCCGGCAGGTACCCGAGCAGGGTGCGCGCGTAGTCGATCGCGTCGTCCTCGTCCTCGGCGAGGTAGTGCGCGACGCCGGAGCGGGTGTTGTGCGTGTACGCGCCGCCGAGCTCCTCCATCCCCACGTCCTCGCCGGTGACGGTCTTGATCACGTCGGGACCGGTGACGAACATCTGGCTGGTCTTGTCGACCATGATGACGAAGTCGGTGAGGGCCGGGCCGTACACGGCGCCGCCCGCGGCCGGGCCCATGATGATCGAGATCTGGGGGATGACGCCGGAGGACGCGGTGTTCAGGCGGAAGATCTCGCCGTACTTGCCGAGGGCGACGACGCCCTCCTGGATACGGGCGCCGCCGGAGTCGAGGATGCCGATGATCGGGATGCCGCCGCGGAGGGCGAACTCCATCATCTTGATGATCTTGTCGCCTGCGACCTCGCCGAGCGAGCCGCCGAAGGTCGAGAAGTCCTGCGAGTAGACCGCGACCGTGCGGCCGTGGATCGTGCCGGTGCCGGTCACGACGGAGTCGCCGTACGGCCGGGACCGGTCCATGCCGAACGCGGTGGTGCGGTGGCGCACGTACTCGTCCATCTCCACGAAGGAGCCGTGGTCGACGAGCAGCTCGATGCGCTCGCGAGCGGTGAGCTTGCCCTTCGCGTGCTGCTTCGTGTGCGCCGTCCGCTCGGCGTCGACCACCGCCTCCTGGTAACGGGCGCGCAGGTCCGCGATCTTGCCGGCGGTGGTCGAGAAGTCGGGCTGGTCGGTCACACGTCCCACCCTATCGGCGGCGATCCGCGTAGCGTTGGAGGATCTCCACAGCGCCTTCGCGCATCCGCTGTGCAGACCACTGCAGCGACCTGTCAAGGCGCTGCGGCGGCCGACGGCCCCGGCCTAGGGTGACGGCATGACGATCCCCGAGACCGGATACCCCCGTGCCGCCGCGGTCAGCCCGCGCGTGCAGGTGGTGGACACCACCGATTCCACGAACGCCGACGTGATCGCGGCGCTCGCCGCCGATCCCGAGGCGTGGCCCCACCTGTCGGTCCTCGTCACGACGGATCAGCGGCACGGCCGCGGGCGGCTGGATCGCAGCTGGGTGGCGCCGGCCGGCACCGCGCTCGCCATCTCCACCGTCCTGCGCATGCCGGGGCTCCCGGTCGCGGCCCGCGGGTGGATCCCGCTCGTCGCGGGGCTCGCGATGCGCCGCGCGATCGCCGAGCAGCTCTCCGGCACCGGCCATCAGGTGGCGCTGAAGTGGCCGAACGACGTGCTCGCCGACGGCGGCAAGATCTGCGGCATCCTCGCCGAGGCCGTGCCGCAGCATCCGGATGCGGTGGTCGTCGGCGCCGGCGTGAACACCCGGATGCAGCAGGTCGACTTCCCGGTCACGACCGCCTCGTCCTTCGCGGCGATGGGGCAGGAGTGCGACGACGACCGGCTCCTGGCCGACTACCTGACCGCGCTCGACGAGCAGCTGACCGCCCTGGTCGCGGCGGGCGGCGACGCCGACGCCGCAGGCGTCCGCACGGCCTTGACCGAGGCGTGCGCCACGCGCGACAAGGCGGTGCGGGTGGGGCTCCCCGACGGCGGGATCCTCGAGGGCACGGCGGGCGAGATCGATCCCGCCGGGCGGCTCGTCGTGCTCGCCGCGGGTGTCCGCCCCCCCCTCGCCGCCGGCG
>JAEZSU010000050.1 GCA_023421635.1 Actinomycetes bacterium
GGTCGGGGCGACGACCCGTTCCGGACTGCTGCCGAACCCGCTCCGGGACCGCTTCGGGTTCACCGCGCACCTGGAGTACTACGAGCCCGACGAACTGCAGCGAGTGATCGCCCGTTCGGCGCTCATGCTGGGGGTCGAGCTGCCGCCCGAGGCACAGTCGGAGATCGCCCGGCGGTCCCGCGGCACACCCCGCATCGCCAACCGGCTGCTCCGCCGGGTGCGGGACTACCTGCTCGTCCACGGACTCGACGGCGACGTCGCGTCCGTGGATGCCGCCCTCGACCTCTACGACGTCGACCGGATCGGTCTCGACCGACTCGACCGCGCCGTGCTGGACACGGTCATCCGCCGCTTCCGCGGGGGCCCGGTCGGCCTCGGCACCCTCGCGGTGGCCGTGGGGGAGGAGGCCGACACCATCGAGTCGGTCGTCGAGCCCTATCTCGTGCGGATCGGCTTCCTCGGCCGCACCCCGCGCGGGCGCGTCGCGACCCCCGAAGCGTATGCGCACCTCGGCGTCCCACATCCCGACGGGGCGTTCCGGTTCGATGACCTATAATCGGCGGAGGCTTTCGCCCCTTCTCACCTCACCGGCTGCGCTCTGACGCGCGCCGCACCCGAAAGGTCCTCGCACCTCATGGAATTCGCCGACTTCTTCGCCAACTACGGCCTGATCATCCTCCTGGTGCTGCTCCTGGTCTTCATGTTCTGGAGCTCGCGCCGTCGCACCCAGCGTGCCAAGGCGGAGCAGGAGCAGAAGGCACGCGAGACCGTGCCCGGCGCCAAGGTGCTGCTGCAGGGCGGCCTCTACGGCACCATCGTCGCCTTCGACCCCGAGAACCTCGACCAGCCCGCGGTCGTCGAGATCGCCCCCGGTGTGGACATCGAGGTCCACAGCCAGGCCATCCTCCGCGTCGTGAACCCCGCCGAGGGCGTCGTCACCGAGGACGAGTTCATCGAGGCCGAGTCCGCCGAGGCGGAGTACATCGCCGGGGTCGCCGACGGTGACATCACCTCGATCAGCGACGACCAGCGCGCCTCCCGCACGAAGGACGAGCCCGAGGACCCGGCAAAGCCCGGCGCCTGAGGATCACCCCCGTCTCTTCCCGAGAAAGCTGAGTGTCCGTGGCGACATCGAGCCCTGTCCGCCATGCCTGGCGGGTCCTGATCGGTCTGCTGGCGATCGTCGCCGTGCTCTTCGGCGTGAACGCGCTGGGCGTGTACGTCTTCCAGAAGAGCTCCTGGGTCCCCGAGCTCGCGCTCGACCTGCAGGGCGGCACGCAGATCATCCTTGCGGCGGAGACGCCCGACGGCGCCGACCCGAGCGGCGAGCAGCTGGCCCAGGCGGTCACGATCATCCGCCAGCGCATCGACGCGTCCGGCGTCGGTGAGGCGTCCGTCACCACCGAGGGCGGCCGCAACATCGTGGTGCAGATCCCCGGTGAGGCCGACGAGGAGACCCGTCAGCGCATCGAGGCGTCCGCGCAGCTGCAGCTGCGGGCCGTGCTCTACGCCACCGGCGAGACCACCGGTTCGTTCATCGGCGACGACGGCACCGCGACGCCGTACCCGACCCCGGACCCGGGCCTGAACTCGACCCCGACCACCAGCCCGACGAACGGCAGCGATCCCGCCTGGGTCACCGAGGCGCTCTTCGCCCAGTTCCAGGCGTACAACTGCGCCGACCCGTCGAACGACCCCGCGTCCGCACCGGCCGACCAGCCGCTCATCACCTGCGAGACCGACGGCACCGCGAAGTACATCCTCGGCCCGGTCGAGCTCGACGGCTCGGCGATCTCCAACGCGACCTCTGGGCTGAACAGCCAGAACAACCAGTGGGCCGTCAACATCGTCTTCGACGGTGAGGGCACCAAGGTGTTCACCGACATCAGCCAGCGGCTGTACGGGCTCACCTCACCGCAGAACCAGTTCGCGTTCGTGCTCGACGGCACGGTGCTCTCCGCGCCGTCGATGAACGCGATCATCACCGACGGCAAGCCTCAGATCACCGGCCAGTTCTCGCAGGAGACCGCGAAGACCCTCGCCGACCAGCTGAAGTACGGCGCGCTGCCGTTGAGCTTCAGCGTCCAGAGCTCCGACACGATCTCGGCCACGCTCGGCTCGCAGCAGCTGCAGATCGGTCTCATCGCCGGTCTCATCGGACTCGCCCTCGTGGCCGTGTACTCGCTCGTCGTGTACCGCGCGCTCGGGTCCGTGATCATCGCGTCGCTCGGTGTCATGGCGGTGCTCACGTACCTGCTGCTGTGCATCCTCGGCTGGCGGATGGGCTTCCGGCTCTCGCTCGCGGGCGTCGCCGGCCTCATCGTCACGATCGGCTTCACCGCCGACTCGTTCATCGTCTACTTCGAGCGCATCCGCGACGAGCTGCGCGACGGCAAGCCGATCACGGCCGCCGTCGAGGACGGCTGGGGCCGCGCCAAGCGCACGATCTACATCTCCAAGTCGATCAACATCCTCGCCGCCGTGGTGCTGTACATCCTCGCCGACGCCACCGTGAAGGGCTTCGCCTTCACGCTCGGCCTCACGACGGCCATCGACGTGCTCATCTTCATCCTCTTCACCCACCCGGTGATGCAGTTGCTCGCCCGGACCCGCTTCTTCGGGTCGGGGCACAAGCTGTCCGGCCTCGACCCCGACGCGCTCGGCGCCGTGTACCGGGGCCGCGCGGAGTTCCGTGCACCCGTGGCGCGCCCCGGCAGGTCGTCGCGCTCGCGCGGTGAGGCGGAGCGGCGTCAGACCATCGCGGAGCGGAAGGCCGCGGAGGCGGCCGCCGCATCCGGATCCGGCACCCGCGAGTCGAAGGAGGTCGGCAACTGATGCGCACGATGGGTCAGGTCGGCAACGACCTCTACACCGGCAAGACCTCGTTCCCGTTCGTCGGTCGCCGGCGGCTGTGGTTCATCATCGCCGCGATCCTCATCGTGGCCTCGGCGCTCGTGCCGCTCGTGAAGCCGATCCAGCTGTCGATCGAGTTCACCGGCGGGTCGCAGTTCACCGTCACCGGCCTCAGTACGCCGGACCAGGCACCGGCAACGGATGCGGTGCAGTCCGTCGTGCCTGGCGCGACCGTGAAGGTGGCCACGGTCGGCACGGACGGCGTCCGCGTCGAGACCGACCAGATGAGCAACGACGAGACGCAGGCGGTCCGCGCCGCCCTCGCGGACGCGTACGAGGTGCCGTCCGAGGAGGTGACCGCGTCGTTCATCGGTCCGGTCTGGGGTGCCGACGTGACGCGGCAGTCGCTGTGGGGCCTCGCGATCTTCCTCGCCCTGACGTTCCTGATCCTCGGCCTCTACTTCCGCACCTGGAAGATGTCGGCCGCGGCCATGATCGGCGTCGTGGACGTGCTCGTGGTCACGGTGGGCATCTACGCGCTGTGCGGCTTCCCGATCTCGCCGGCTGCGGTGATCGGCTTCCTCACGGTGCTCGCGTACTCGCTCTACGACACCACGGTCGTGTTCGACAAGATCAGGGAGAACACCCGCGAGGAGTCCTCGCGCACGTTCGGCGAATCGGTGAACCTCGCCGTGAACCAGACGCTGATCCGCTCGATCAACACGACGGTCGTCGCGGTGCTTCCCACCGGTGCGATCCTGTTCATCGGTGCGTTCGCGCTCGGCGCGCAGACCCTGACCGACATCTCGCTGTCCATCTTCGTCGGCACGATCGTCGCCGCGTACTCCACGCTGTTCGTCGCTGCGCCCCTGTACTCGCTGTTCCGTGAGAACGAGAAGCCGGTGCGCGAGCACGACGACCGCGTGCTCGCGGCGCGTGACAAGGCCGGGATTCCGGCCTGAGCGAACGCGGGATGCCGCGGGTTCCGCGGGGCATAGAATCGATCGAGCCGGCGGAGGGGTGGTGACAGGCGCATGACCGAGACCGCTCCCGCGGGCGCCCAGGCGTCGAGCCTGCGGCGCCTCGTTCCCCGTATCTTCACGCGTGCCGTGCGCCGCGACGACCTCGATCAGCTGATCCGGACCGTCCGCACCCACCATCCGCGCGGCGACCTCACGATCATCGAGCGTGCGTACGCGGTCGCCGAGAAGGCGCACCGCG
>JAEZSU010000073.1 GCA_023421635.1 Actinomycetes bacterium
GCAGGATGTGGCGTCGAGCCGCGGTTCCGCCCTCCCCGGGCACCTGGGCGACGTGTACGACCGCGATGCGATCACCGAGGACTCCGAACTCACCCTGGCGCTGAAGACCCGCGGATGGCACATGGTCGCCCCCGCGGAGTGCCTCTGCGTCACCGAGCTCA
This sequence comes from Actinomycetes bacterium, assembly GCA_023421635.1. GTDB lineage: Bacteria > Actinomycetota > Actinomycetes > Actinomycetales > Microbacteriaceae > Microbacterium. The sequence goes on from JAEZSU010000073.1 coordinate 162, forward strand.
TGCCCACGTGGGGCGACCTGCACCGGCAGCGCGTCCGCTGGTACAAGGGCATGCTCGACAACCTGCGTGCCTACCGGGTCACCCCGGTGACGCTGCGCTACATCGGCCAGCAGCTGATGATCGGCATCGGCATCCTCACGATCATCGCCCTGCTCGTGCTCACCGGCCTGTCCGTGACGGCCGGCGCCTTCGCGATCCGGCCGTTCTGGCTCGCCCTCGGCATCGTGTTCCTCGTCGAGCGCGTCGTGACGGTGTGGCAGATCGGGCCGAGCGGACGGCTGGTGGCCGCCCTGTTCCTCCCGGAGATCGGATACGACATGGCCTTGCAGGCCGCCTTCATCCACGCCTGGTTCCTGGCGCTCCTGCGCCGCGACACCGCGTGGAACCACGTGGCGGCCGCCCCGGGCCAGGGGCAGCGCGAGGAGGAGGCCCTCCCGCCCACCGTGCCGATCCCGGTACCCGCGACAACTCAGGAAGGAGTCATCCATGTACCAACTGCAGACCGCCTCGCTCGGCGCGCTGGCGACGACCGGCGCCGTGCTGGCGCAGAGCTGGGTGGCAGCGTGGACCCTGTTCGTGGCGGGACTGGCGATGCTCACGATCGCGCGCGTGCTGCGCAAGCGCCGCGAACTCGTCCCGGCGCCGGTCACACTGCCGACGGACGACCGCGCGAGCGAGCCCTCCCCTGTCTCGACGGATGGACCGGACCGGTCCTGATCCCGGACTGACCGTCCATGCACGACGACCCCTCGACGCCCTCCGGGCCGAGGGGTCGTCGTGTCTCCGGTGCGGCGGCGCCTGACGAGCTGCTGGGAAGCGGCGCGGGGACCGGGGCCGCCGCAGCGAGCGCCTGACTAGACTGAACCCACCCGCGGGAGTGGTGAAACTGGCAGACACGCAGGATTTAGGTTCCTGTGCCTCAGGGCGTGTGGGTTCAAGTCCCACCTTCCGCACGGGGACGGGTACGGGGGTCACCCTCCGACGCGCCCCATGACCGCCATCAACGACGGGACACAGCGTGCACTCTCTCGGCCTCATTCCCTGGCTCGACCCGGCCACCATCATCGAATCGGCGGGCCCGTGGGCCCTGCTGGTCGTCTGCCTCATCGTCTTCTCGGAAACCGGCCTGCTCGTCGGCTTCCTCCTTCCCGGCGACACCCTGCTGGTGATCTCCGGCCTGCTCTCGCACCACACCGAGGCGGCCCCGCAGGGCGTGTTCGGCGTGAACGTCTGGTTCGTCGCCCTGTTCATCGGCGTCGCCGCGTTCGTCGGCGGCGAAGTGGGCTACTACATCGGCCACAAGGCCGGGCCCGCGATCTTCGAACGCAAGGAATCGGGCCTGTTCAGCAAGAAGAACGTGGACCGCACCAACGCGTTCTTCGAGCGGTTCGGCGGGCTCACCGTCATCCTCGCCCGCTTCGTGCCGATCGTCCGCACGTTCGCACCCGTCGCCGCGGGCGTCGGCCACATGCCGTGGCGGAAGTACACCCTGTACAACTTCATCGGCGCCGTCCTCTGGGGTGTCGGGCTCACCATGCTCGGCTACGGCATCGGCTACATCCCGTGGGTGCGAGACCTCGTCACCGAGTACATCGACCTCATCCTCATCGGCGTGGTCGTCCTCACCGCGGGTGTCACCGTGTGGCACTACCTCCGTGAGCGGGCGAAGGTGAAGCAGGAGCAGGCGGCCGCGCGTCGCGAGGCCGCCGCCGAGGACACGCAGGCCTGACCGCGGGTCAGGACGCCTTCTTCGACTTCGCCGCGGGCTTCTTCCGAGGCTTCTTCGCGCCGTCGGCGTCCTTCTCGGCGGGCTTCGTGGCGGCGCCGCGGGCGCTCCGCGACTTCTCCAGGCTCGCCTGCAGCGCGGCCATGAGGTCGATGACCTCGCCGCCGGATTCGGTCTGCTCCTCGTCGCTCTCACCGAACGTCTCGGAGGTGTCCAGCGCGTCGCCCGCCTCCAGCTTGGCCTGGATGAGGGTGCGCAGCTGCTCCTGGTACTCGTCGGTGAAGGCGGCGGGGTCGAAGTCACCGGCGAAGCTGTCCACGAGGGATGCGGACAGCTCCAGCTCCTTCGACGAGATCCGCACCTGCTGGTCGAGCGCGGGGAAGGACGCCTCGCGCACCTCGTCGCCCCAGAGGAGCGTCTGCAGCACCAGCACGTCGTCGCGGACACGGAGCGCCGCGAGCCGTGTCTTCTGTCGCAGCGAGAACCGGACGATCGCGGTCAGGTCGGTCTGCTCGAGCGTCCGGCGCAGGAGCACGTACGCCTTCGGCGACGCCGAGTCGGGCTCGAGGTAGTACGCCCGGTCGAACATGAGCGGGTCGACCTGGTCGCTCGGGACGAACTCGACGACCTCGATCTCTCGGCTGCGTTCCGCCGGGAGCGACTTCAGGTCCTCGTCGGTGAGCACCACCGTGCGGTCGCCGTCGTCGTAGGCCTTGTCGATGTCCTGGTACGAGACGATCTCGCCGCACACCTCGCACCGCCGCTGGTAGCGGATGCGACCGCCGTCCTTCTCGTGCACCTGGTGCAGGCTCACGTCGTGGTCCTCCGTGGCGGCGTAGACCTTCACCGGCACGTTGACCAGTCCGAACGCGATCGCACCTTTCCAGATCGACCTCATGGTGGTAGTACACACGTTCCGCGTATACCAGTGCTAGGGGTTGCGTGCCGCTGACGGCATCATGAAACGCATGGCAGCCGATGAGCAGACCGTCCGGATCGGCGGACGGATGCTGCGCGTCTCACGGCTCGGCAAGGTGCTGTACCCGGAGACCGGGACCACCAAGGGCGAGGTGATCGACTACTACACGCGCATCGCGCCGGTCATGCTCCCCCACCTCGCGCAGCGTCCGGTCACCAGGAAACGCTGGCCGGAAGGCGTCGGGACCGAGCCCGACCCGGAACAGTCCTTCTTCGCGAAGGCGCTCGAATCCGGCGCACCGGCGTGGGTGCGCCGCCAGGCGATCGAGCACTCCGGCGGCCCCAAGGAGTATCCGCTCGTCGACGACGTGGCCACGATCGCGTACCTCGCCCAGGTGGCGAGCCTCGAACTGCACACCCCGCAGTGGCGGTTCGACGCGGCCGGCGAGCGCCTGCCGCCGGACCGCATCGTGCTCGATCTCGACCCCGGCCCCGGGGTCGGGCTCGCGGAGTGCGCCGAGGTCGCCCGCCGCGCGCGCGCCATCCTGCAGGGCATGGGGCTCGACCCGTTCCCGGTCACGAGCGGCAGCAAAGGCATTCATCTGTACGCCGCACTGCACGGCACGGCGTCGAGCGACGAGGTCTC
>JAEZSU010000130.1 GCA_023421635.1 Actinomycetes bacterium
GCCGCGGGGCGAGTTCTCGGCCGGTCGAGGCGCCGAGACCGATCACCGCCATCTGCAGGAGCGCGTCCATCACGGTCTTCGCCGCAGGCGTGCGTCCGCCTGCCACGAGTTCCTCGTCAGAGCGCACCGGCGTGCCTCGCCGCAGCAGGTACCAGCCGACCGCGCCGACGACGCCGGCGACGACGAGCGCCGCGAACCGGCGCCAGGGCGGCGTCGCCTCGAACGACGCGATCAGGTCCTGCCCCGGCACATGTCCGAACGCGAGCCACGCGGTGGCGTTCAGCACCAGGACGATGGCGATGCCCGCGAGGCCCGCGCCCACGCCGATCCCGAGGGTGACGGCGGGGAGTCGCAGCACGTCGCGCGTGCGGATGGGCGCGCGTTGCTCCAGCATCGTGCGTCCCCCTCCGCTCGCGGCCCCTGCCAGAACCTATCGGATGCGCCGGGCCGGAGTGTCACCCGCTCCCGCAGTCAGGAGAAATCCCGGGATCAGGAGCATCCTGCGCGGATCGTCCTGTTCCCGGGATTTCTCCTGTTTCCGTGCGGCGCCGTCAGCGGGCGTCGCGCTCCGCCATGAGCGCCGCACGGATGCGTTCGATGGTGCGCAGTGCATCCACCGAGGCGGAGACGGGGTGCGCCGGATGCTCGATCGCACCCGCGAGGATGCAGTCGTTCACCGCGCGGACCATGGGCACGTACCCGGCCCCCTCGTTCGTGAAGGCGAGCTCCTCGACCGCGGGCGGGGCGGGCGGCGTGCCGGTGGCGATCTTCAGCGTGAGCGGGGACCACAGCGGCTCGTGCACGACGACGGTGCCCTTCGTGCCGCCGACCCATCCCTGCGGGGGTGCGAAGAACGTCAGCGAGTTGACCAGCTGCGCGGTCCCGCCGCCGGCGAAGTGGAGCAGGTACGCCTCGTGCGGGTCGACGCCGTCCTCCCGCATCGATCCGGTCGCGGAGACGGACTCCGGGGTGCCGCCGAACACCATCTGCGCGAACGTGATCGCGTAGATGCCGAGGTCGTAGAGGGCGCCCCCGCCGAGCTCCGGGTCCCAGTACCGGCGCGGGCCGTCGGCGGGCACCGGGAATCCGAGCCCGGCCTGCAGGAACCGCGGCTCACCGATCGTGCCGCTCTCGACGGCCTCCATCGCCCGCCGCATCCCGGGCGTGAACTTCATCCACATCGCCTCCATGAGGAACACCCCCTGCGCGGCGGCGATGCAGCCGAGCTCTGCCGCGTCGTCCGCGGCCATGGTGAGGGGCTTCTCGCACAGCACGTGCTTGCCCGCCAGCAACGCCTGCCGGGCGTACGCGAAGTGCGTGTTGTGCGGGGTGCCGATGTAGATCGCATCCACCTCGGCGGAGGCGCACAGGTCGCCGTAGTCGCCGAAGGCGTGCGGGATGCCGTGCTCGGCGGCGAACGCATCCGCGCTCTCCTGGTGGCGCGAGGCGATGGCGGTGATCTCCACGCCCTCGCAGCGCCGCAGGTCGCCGACGGTGCGCTTCCCGATCCCGCCGGTGCCCACGAGTCCCCACCGAACAGTCGTCATCCGTTCCCCCTTCGATCCGTTCACCGCGCTGCGAGCGGTCATGCGAACACGACGCTCGACGCGCGCCGCGCTGCATCCTGCTGGATGCTGATGAGCTGGTCTTCCCAATCGCCCACGGGCACCCGCTCGATCAGGTCGTTCCGCGCGAGGTATTCGTACGCGTCGGCGAGCCCGTCGCGCAGCGACACCTTGGGGCTGAACTCCGGCACATCGCGCTGGAGCTTCGCCGCGCTGAAGAGCAGGTTCCGCGAGAAGTTGCCGGGCACGAGCATGAAGCGCTGCGGGTCGGCCGTGAAGAGGGTGTCGGCCGCGATCGGCACCTGCTCGACCTCGGTGCCGATGACCTCCATGGCGGTGGCGTGCACCTCGGACCAGGTCGTGTGCACCGGGTTCACGAGGTTGTAGGTCTGCCCGATGCAGCGCTCGCGCCCGAGCACCCCGGCGAACGCGGGGGCCGCGTCGTCGACGTGGAGGAGGTGGTGGATGGCGTTGCCTTCGCCCACCTTGAGGATCGGGCGGCCGTTGCGGATGCGGTCGAACCAGCGGGTGTCGATGCCGAGCTGGCGGACGACGCGTGCCCGCCCGTAGGTCGTGAACGGACGGATGATCGTGACGGGGAACCCGTCGGTGAGGTGGGCGGCCTCGTAGCGCCGGTCGATGGTCGCCTTGTTCTTCGCGTAGGGGAAGTCGGCGTCGTCGGGGTGGTCCTCGGTGACCGGCAGCCAGCGGGGGCTCTCGCCGTACGTCATGACGGTGGAGACGTGGATGAAATGCCCCACGTCGCGGAAGGCCTCGAGGCTCGCCTCGCCCTGCTCGGGGTGGAAGGCGATGAAGTCGATGGCGGCGTCGAACTTCTCGGCCTGCATGGTGGGGATGAACCAGTCGAGGTCCTCGCGGTCGCCGACGAGGTTGCGGGCGCCCTCCGGGACGGGCGCGCGGCCGCGGGTCACGCAGGTGACGTCGTGCCCCTGCTCGAGGAGCAGCCGGACGACGCCGGTCGAGATGTTGCCGCTTCCGCCGACGATGCCTATGCGCACGTGACTCTCCTTCGA
>JAEZSU010000084.1 GCA_023421635.1 Actinomycetes bacterium
CGACAGCGGGCTCCGCCAGCGCGAGCGCCGGGGGCCCGACGGTCGCAGCAGCCAACCCCCGCACCGCGAGGGTCGCGAACCCGGTCGCGATCGGCCGACGGCGCGCGACGCGCGGCCGCGCCGGTGGAGCCACGCGCGCAGGGATCGGGGGCTGCGCGTGGCGCAGCTCGCGTCGGGTGCTCGGGCGGAGACCGTTGCTCGGGTGGGCGTCGGGAGGAGTCACAGTGTCCCCGATGATACCGGCAGGCACTCGCGGGTGTCACCGGCTCGCTCAACCGACCGCAAGCATGACCTCCACGACGGCGTCGAGAACCGCATCGACCTGCGTCTCGTCATACCCACCGCGCTGCATCCGGAACGCGACCGCCCGCACCTGCTCGACGGTCACCGCGGTGCCCTCGGCGAGGTAGGCGGCGAGCTTGTCGGCGACGAGGTCGACCTCCTCGATCCGGTAGCCGTAGCGGAGCACACCGACCCGCTCGAAGCGGTGCCGGCGCGGCCGGGTGAGCCGGTCGAGGATCTCCTGCGCGAGTTCCCGCTGCTGGGCGACCCAGCGCTGCGCACCCACCGTCGCGATCGCCTGCGCGCGCTCCCTGGAGGCGAAGGCATCCTCGATGCGACCGAGCGCCGCATCGACCGGGGCGATCGCGTAGCCGTGCCGCGCGAGGGGGAACGAGACGTCGCGCACCGTCTGGGAGGTCATCGGGTCTGCGTCCGGCGCGTCCTCGAAGGAGGCACGTGCGCGGAGGAGGAACGCATCCACCGCCGCGCGCTCGTACCCGCGTCCGCGGGTCACGAGTGGGAAGGCAGGACGCGGAGCGACCGCTCCGGGCTCGTCACGGAGGATGATCGCGTCGGCGTTCTCGTCCACGGTCGTCATGTCACCGCCAGCGGGGTCAGCAGATAGTAGAGGGCGAGCGCCGCAACCGCGGAGGGCAGGATCGAATCCAGCCGGTCCAGCACGCCGCCGTGGCCGGGGAGCCACGAGCTCATGTCCTTGATGCCGAGGTCGCGCTTCACCATCGACTCGCCGAGGTCGCCGGCGGTCGCGGTGCCGAGGATGACGAGACCGATGATGATGCCGGTCCACCAGGGCAGCCCGAGCATGAGCCACGCGAGGAGGACGCCGGCGATCATGGATGCCAGTGCCGCCCCGGCGAAGCCCTCCCAGGTCTTCTTCGGGCTGATGCGCGGCGCCATGGGGTGCTTGCCGAACGCGAGCCCGGATGCGTATGCACCGGTGTCGGCGGCGATGGCCACGATGAGGAACGCCATGACCCACCATTCGCCGCCGTCCTGACGCAGCAGGATCAGTGCGATCGAGGCGAGGAAGGGCACGTACAGCAGGACGAAGCCCGAGACGAGCACGTCATCGACCACTGCGCCGTACCTGCGCCCGTCCCTGGCCGCCATCTGGGCGATGAGGCGCCACACCACCACGAGGGCGAGGGCGACGAACAGGGTCACCCAGTGCAGTTCTCCGTCGAGCAGGTATGCGGACAGCAGCACGCCGGCGCCCGCCACCACCTGGACGACGAGGTCGACCCGGCGGCCTGCGCCCTGCAACGCACGGGCGAACTCGAAGACGCCCAGAAGAGCCGCCGCGGTGGCGAACACCACGAAGGGCCATTTGAAGAACACCAGCGAGAGGAACACCACCGCGCCGATGGCCAGACCGATGAGGATGGCGAGGATCAGGTTGCGGCCGGTGCGCTGCGTGATGCGCGCGTTGGCCTCCTCGAACTCCGCGCGAGCGTGCGCGACCTGCAGCTCGAACTCGCTCCGCGCCGCACGCATCTGGTGCGGGAGCGACCGGGGTGCGGGGTGCGCGGCGGGGTCGCCGCCGGTCGCACCGTCGTCCGGTGCGCCAGGCGGGGTCCCTCCGGGCACGTCAGTCATCGCGGGTCAGACCTCGAGGAGCTCTGCCTCTTTGCGCTTGAGCGCCTCGTCGACCGCGTCGACGTGCGAGCGCGTGATGGCGTCGAGCTCCTTCTCGGCGCGGACGAGCTCGTCCTCGCCGACGTCCGACTTCAGCGCGTCCAGGTCGTCCTTCGCCTTCCGGCGGATGCCACGCAGGTGCACCTTGGCGTCCTCGCCCTTGCTGCGGACGAGCTTGACGTACTCCTTGCGGCGCTCCTCGGTCAGCTCCGGCATCGTCACGCGGACGATCGAGCCGTCGTTGGTGGGGTTCGCGCCGAGGTTCGGGGTGTTGCGGATCGCGTCCTCGATCGCCTTCAGTGCCGACTTGTCGTACGGCGTGATGACAATGGTGCGCGCTTCCTGGTTGTGGAGGGAGGCGAGCTGGCCGAGCGGCGTCGGGGTGCCGTAGTAGTCGACCGCGATCTTCTGGAACAGCTGGGGGTTCGCCCGTCCCGTCCGGACGGTCGCGAAGTCGTCCTTGGCCGCCTCGACGGCACGGTCCATGCGTGTGGCGGTTTCGCTCAGCACATCGGCGATCACAGTTACTCTCCTCGCTTGCGGCAGAATTTCAGTCTAGTCGGCGGGGCGTGCGCCCCGTGCAGCTCACGCGGTGACGAGGGTGCCGATGGGCTCGCCCAGCAGCGCCTTGGTGACGTTGCCCTCCGGCTCCATGCCGAACACCCGCATGTCGATGCGGTTGTCCATGCACAGGCTGAACGCCGTGGAGTCGACCACCTTGAGGCCCCGCACCAGCGCGTCACCGTACGTGATCCGCTCGATCTTCGTCGCGGTCGGGTCCTTCTTCGGGTCGGCCGTGTAGACCCCGTCGACGCCGTTCTTGGCGACGAGCACCTCATCGGCACCGATCTCGAGGGCGCGCTGGGCGGCCACCGTGTCGGTGGAGAAGTAGGGCAGGCCGGCGCCGGCGCCGAAGATGACGACGCGGCCCTTCTCCATGTGACGCTCGGCCCGGCGCGGGATGTACGGCTCCGCCACCTGGGTCATGGCGATCGCGGACTGCACGCGGGTCGCGGCGCCCGCCTGCTCGAGGAAGTCCTGCAGGGCGAGCGCGTTCATCACCGTGCCGAGCATCCCCATGTAATCCGCACGGCCGCGGTCCATTCCGCGCTGGCTCAGCTCGGCGCCGCGGAAGAAGTTGCCGCCGCCGACGACGACGGAGATCTCCACCCGGTCCGTCGCGGCGGCGATCTCGCGCGCCATCTGTCCGACCACGTCGGGGTTCACCCCGAGCGCGCCACCGCCGAACGCCTCACCCGAAAGCTTCAGGAGCACCCTGCGGCGCCCGGTGGACTCATCCATCACGTCGTTTCCTCTCACGGCTGAACACAACCTACGGCATGCGAAAGGCCCGCACCGAACCTCGATGCGGGCCTTCCGGAACGGCTACGCGCCGACCTTGAAGCGGGCGAAGTCGGTGATCGTGATCCCGGCGTCGGCAGCGACCTTCGCCACGGACAGCTTGTTGTCCTTGGCGTAGTCCTGGTCGAGCAGGGCGACCTGCTTGAAGAACGCGTTCACGCGGCCCTCGACGATCTTCGGCAGCGCCGCCTCCGGCTTGCCCTCGTTGCGGGAGATCTCGGTGACGATCTCGCGCTCCTTCTCGACGTCGGCCTCGGGCACGTCGTCGCGGGACAGGTAGGTCGGGTTGGCGAAGGAGATGTGCTGCGCGATGCTGCGCGCGGTCTCCGCGTCGTCACCCGTGTACGCGACGGCGACGCCGACCTGCGGGGGCAGGTCCTTGCTGGTCTTGTGCAGGTAGACCTGGAACTTGTCGCCGGAGAGCGTGCGGACGCGGCGCAGTTCGACCTTCTCGCCGAGGATGGCGGCCTCGTCCGAGATGAGCTCGGCGACGGTCTTGCCCTCGGCGGGCGCGGCAAGGGCGGCCTCGGCCGAGTCGGCGGCGACGGCGGCCGCGGCGGCGAGGACCTTGTCGGCCAGCGCGATGAACTTCTCGTTCTTGGCGACGAAGTCGGTCTCGGTGTTGAGCTCGATGATCGTGACCTTGCCGTCCTGCTCGAGCGCGGCGACCAGGCCCTCGCTCGTGGAACGGTCAGCGCGCTTGGCGTTGCCCTTGGCGCCCTTGAGGCGGAGGATCTCGACGGCCTTCTCGAGGTCGCCGTCGGCCTCCTCGAGCGCCTTCTTGGTGTCGACCATGCCCGTGCCGAGCTGCTCACGCAGCGCCTTGATGTCTGCGATGGTGAAGTTTGCCATGACTGGCTGCTCCTTCTGGGTTGAAGAATTCTGGGGAGGCGATCGGCGCGACACGATCCGTGCCGCGCCGATCGAGGCGTCCGAGGACGCGCGGGCTTACTTCTCGCCGGCCTCGGCCTCGACGGCCTGCTCGGCCGCGGCGGCGCCGGCC
>JAEZSU010000088.1 GCA_023421635.1 Actinomycetes bacterium
CCGCCCCGGAACGCACGAGCGTCGTCAGCATCCCGAACGGCGGCCACCTCGTCGCGATGACCCACCCGGGCGAGGTCGCGATGGCCATCGAGGACTACCTGGGCTGGGACTGACCGATCAGGCGGCCGTACCTGCCATCCAGGTGCGGTAGCCGCCGTCGAGGTTCCGCGCCTCGAAGCCGTGCTGGCGCAGCATCCTCGTCGCGATGTGTCCGCGCAGCCCCACCGCGCAGTGCACGACGAGCGGTCCGGCCGGCAGTTCGCCGAGCCGGTCGCGCAGCTCGTCCAGCGGCACGTTGACCGCGCCCGGGATCGACCCCGCGGCCGCCTCCTCGGGCGAGCGCACGTCGACGAGCGTCGCCCCCTCCGCCATCGCCGTCTCGAGCTCATGCCACTGCACCGAGGGCGTGGTGCCGGTGCGGACGTTCTCCGCCACGTACCCGGCGATGTTCACCGCATCCTTCGCCGACCCGAACTGCGGCGCGTACGCCAGCTCGAGCTGCGCGAGCTCGGCTGCGGGGAGCCCCGCGTGCATCGCCGTCGCGATCACGTCGATGCGCTTGTCGACGCCGTCACGGCCCACGATCTGCGCACCGAGGATGCGGTCGCTCTCGGGATCCGCGAGGAGCTTCATCGCCAGCGGCTGCGCCCCCGGGTAGTACCCCGCGTGCGAGGCCGGGTGCACGTGCACCGTGTAGAACGGGCGGCCCGCGGCCCGGAGCCGCTTCTCGCTCAGTCCCACCGAGGCTGCGGCCGTACCGAACACGCGCACGATCCCGGTGCCGAGCGCGGGACGCACGGTCTCGGTCCGCCCGGCGATCACGTCCGCGACCATCCGGCCGTGCCGGTTCGCCAGGCCCGCCATGGTGATGAGCGCCCCGTCGCCGTCCTGGTCGAGCTTCTCCACGCCGTCGCCGACCGCGAAGATGTCCGGATCGCTCGTGCGGCAGGCCTCGTCCACCCGGATGCCGCCCGACTCGCCCAGCGCGAGCCCCGCGGCGGCGGCGAGCCCGTTCTCCGGCACGACGCCCGACGCGTCGACGATCAGGCGCGCCTCGGCCTCGGTGCCGTCGGACAGCTGCACCACGCCGCCGCGGGCAGAGACGATCTCGGCGCCCAGCCGCACGTCAACGCCGCGCTCCCGCAGCAGCGGCACGAGCGGCGCCGCCATCTCGGGGTCCAGCGGCGACAGCACCTGCCGTCCGCGCTGCACGAGCGTCACCCGTGCGCCGCGCGCCACGAGGTTCTCCACCGCCTCGAGCCCGGTGTAGCCGCCGCCGACCACGACGACCGGCACGCCGTCGCCGGCGAGGGCGGCATCGATCGCGTCCGCATCCGCCACGGTCCGAAGGCTCAGCGTCGGGATGTCGGAGTCCGGCTCGTCCCGCCGGGGCCGCGCCCCGGGTGCGAGCACGAGCGTGTCGTACGGCACGGTGGAGCGGGTTCCGCGATCGAGGTCCAGCACCGTCACGGTCTTCGACGCACGATCGATCCGCGTCACCTCGTGGCGCACCCGCACATCCAGCCGGAACCGGCGATGCAGCGACGCGGGTGTCTGCAGCAGGAGCGATGCGCGATCGGCGATCTCGCCGCCGACGAAGTACGGCAGCCCGCAGTTCGCGTACGACACCTCGGGTCCGCGCTCGAACACGGTGATCAGCGCGGCCTCGTCGAGCCGCCGCATCCGGGTCGCCGTAGACATGCCGCCCGCCACGCCGCCGACGATGACGACCCTGCGCGGCTGCGCCTGCGCGCCGCTCATCGCCCGAACACTTTCGCGAAGAACCCGCCCCGACCCGACGACGTCGTGTGCTCGTGGCCGCCGCACCACTGGGATGCGGGCACCGTGCGCCGCACCGAGTCCACGTGCTGACCGCAGCCGGCCCACGTCGTCTTGCCGCACGTCCGACACGTCGTCGCTCTGCACATCTTCCGGATCCTTCCGTCGTTCCGACACCCCGAGGGGGCGCCACGACTATACCCCTGGGGGTATGCTGATGTGTGCAGCGAACACTCAGCCGAGGAGGCATGATGGCACAGGTGGATGCGGACGCGCAGCGGAAGATCCTGAACCGGCTCAACCGCGCGCGCGGGCAGTTGAACGCCGTGATCGCGGCCGTCGAGCGCGGGGACGACTGCAAGGCCGTCGTCACCCAGCTCTCCGCCGTGGGGTCTGCGCTGGACCGTGCCGGGTTCCAGATCATCGCCACCGCGATGAAGGACTGCGTCGTCGACCCCGACGAGCACGGTGATGCGCCCGACTTCGCGGAGCTCGAGAAGCTGTTCCTCTCGCTCGCCTGATCGCCGATAGGGTGCACGGGTGCCCTCGCTCCGACCCGTGCGCCGCTTCTCGGCGCTCGCGGCCGCCCTGACACTGCTGTTCGCGGTCACCGGCTGCGCCCTCCTCCCGCTCGACACCGACGTGCCCGCCGTCGTCCAGGACGAGGACCTCGGCGACCTCACCGTCTACGAGGTGTCGGAGTCCGCGGAGCTCATCCCCGCCGCATCCGGGCTCGACGCCGAGGTGTGGGACCTGTTCGTCCGCGTGGTGACGCCCGAGTACGCGG
>JAEZSU010000176.1 GCA_023421635.1 Actinomycetes bacterium
GTGCGGAGGCGTGGCCGCCCGCACCGCGGGTGGACAGCAGGACGCTCGCGAGCCCCTTCTCGCCGACGCCGACCATAGCCGCCTCGCCCTGCAGGAAGGGCAGGGGCGCGTCGACGACGGCGCCGCCCTCGTCGATGACGAGGAACGGCGTGATGCCGCGCTCCTGCATCGCGGCGGCGATGGTGCGGGCGGCGTCGCCGTAGGTCTCCTCGTTGCCGCCGAAGGACAGGTACACGTCGCGGGCGGGGACGAACCCCGCCGCGAGGAGATTCTCGACCGCCTCGACGATGACGATGAGCGGTCCCTTGTCATCGAGGGCGCCGCGACCGTACACGTGTCCGTCGGCGATGCGGCCTTCGAAGGGCGGGTACGTCCACGGGTCGTGCTCGTCGACGGGGACGACGTCGAAGTGGGCCATGAGCACGACCGGGTCGGCGTCGGTGCGCCCGCGCCACCGGTAGAGGAGCCCGAGGTCGGTGTGGCGCTCGAGCGTGAGGTGCTGATGCGTGAGCGGGTACAGCTCTGCGAGCAGCTCGGCGAAGGCGGCGAACGGGGCGAGTCCGCGCTGCTCGAGTTCGGCGGACACCGTCGGCAGCTGGATCATGCGCGAGAGCCGCTCGGCGACGCCGGGACGGACGGCGGGTTCGGGCGCAGCCTGCGGGACGGCCGTGCGTTCGTCGGTCATGTCTGCGAGCCTACTGAGCGGCGGAGCGCTCACCCGCGATGTCGGCGCCAGTGCCCCATCGGCGAGCGGGCGCGCTGCCAGCGCCGGTGCGGGTCGACCCACCCGGGTGGTCGCACCCAGGGTTCGCCGTCGCGCATGCGGATCGTCCAGCCGCTACGGTCGATGGTGCGGTGATGGAACCAGCACAGCAGCACCCCGTTGTCGGTGTGGGTCGGTCCGCCGCGGGCGGCCTCGTCGACATGGTGCACCTCGCACCAGGTGGCCGGGACGTGGCATCCCGGGATGATGCACTCCCCGTCGCGGAGCGCGATCGCCCGGCGCTGGTGGCCGGAGAAGGTGCGCTGGGGTAGCCCGAGGGTGAGGATGCGGCCGTCCGGCGCCTGCGTGACCCGTTGCACGGCACCCGCGCACCCGGTGTGCACGGCGACCGCGACGGGGACGGCGGCGTGATCGCCGTCGGTGCCCTGCAGGAACGCGACGCCGTCGGGTCGTGCGAGCTGGTCGGGGGTGACCGCGACCACGAGGGTGGGCGCGGCACCGCCGAGCGTGGGCGTGTCGGGATGCGCGGCCGCGATCGTGAGGATGCCGGCCAGCGCGTCGTGCCGCTTCTGCCGGCTGGAGCGGTGTTCGGGGTCTTCGATCAGGTCGGCGTCGTCGTGGAACACGGGGCCATCGGCGGCCCGCTCGTCGACGCGCGGGTTGAGGAAGGCGTCGAGGAGCCGCTGGAGTTGCGCCGCGACCTCGGGGAGCAGCTCGCCACGCAGTGGCACGGTGCCCTGCCGGCAGCGCCCGAGCGTGAGCTCGCGTCGCCGGAGCCCCTTCGCATCGTCGGGCAGGGTGCCGTCGGGGTCGAGGACGAGCGCCCACGTCTGCGCCATGATGCGCACCTCGTCGGGCGTGGCGGGAGCGCAGGGTTCGGCCTCCGCATCCGCGTCCGCTGCGACGCCGGTCGCTGCCGCCAGGAGCTCGGCAGTCGCGGCCGCGATCGCCGCGGGATCGCCGCCGCGATCCAGCAGGGGTCCGAGCGTGCGGGTGATCGCGGTCGCGGCATCGAGCGAGAGGATGCCGGTGACCAGCGCCTCGTGCACGTCGGCGAACGGGCACGGCAGCAGTTCGCCGGTCAGCGCGACCCTTGCACGGAGCGGGGCCGCGGCGGCGATGCGGTCGCGTGCGGTGTGTCCGGAGACGAGCGCGACCCGTTCGATGAGTTCCGCGGGGGTGCGGCACCCGCGGCGGGCCGCGAGGCCCTCCATCCCGAGGCTGCGACGGGAGCGGTCCGCGATCTCACCGGCGGCCAGCGTCCGTGCGCCGTCGACGATGCGCCCGAGCTCCTCGGCGTCGCGGGTGAGGTCGAGCAGCGTCTCGTCGTCGAGTCCGATGAGCGTCGCGGGGTCGTGCAGCGCCGCGAGCGCGTCGCGCAGCATCCCGGCGAGATCGCCGGTGCGGGAAGGCGGGATGCTGATCGTCATGCCCCGATTCTCCTCCGGGCCACCGACATCCCAGACGGTAGAACCGCAGGTCAGCAGGGGATTGTGGAGAACTCCGCGAGACTGCATCCGCGCGCCGCCTGGGGAGGAGAGGACGCGCTCGACGGGGCGCGGAATGCGCGTGGCGCCGGATCCGTTGTACGCTGTGATGCTCGGGTGCTCTGCATCCGATTGGCAACTCAACAGTGTGACAGTGGCCCCTTCGCGAGAAGGACCCACGGGGCTGATCGGTTTCGACAGCGCCTGTGAATCCGCGAGAAGCGGGCCGAGGATGTGGGGTTATCTCGTAAACGCTCCCCGCAAACCAATAAGTGCCAATGCTAAGCGCACTGACTTCGCCCTCGCTGCGTAAGCGAGCCCGATAGTCCGTCAGACCGTGTGTGATTCCGTCACGGATCCTGGCGTCATTTAGGAATCTTGCTGCGTGACGGCGCCTGGACGTCGCGCGGGACTCTTCCCAGGCTGGGCTTGTCGACTTAGGTGTCTGTGACAAAGGTCGGAGCCGAGCAGAACGTCTGCACAGACTGCGCCCGGAGAAGACGCGGAGACTCAGCGTTGGACGGGGGTTCGATTCCCCCCAGCTCCACTCAGCCACTGTCATACGAGAAGGGCCCGAGACCCGCGGAATCACGCGGTTCTCGGGCCCTTCGCATGTCGACGTGCCCGCCGCGTTCGCCCCGTGTCGCCGTCACCAGGAGAATGGTGGCATGACATCCACGGTCGAACGCCGCACCACCAACCCGACTGCATGGGCCGCGTTCTGGTTCGCGCTGGCTGGGCTGGTGCTCATGCCCATCCCGCTGTTCATCGGTCTCGTCCTCGGCGGCGGGCTGTCGATCGTCGCCGCGATCCTGACGGTGATCGCGCTGTTGAAGGGCCTCGCCCGCTCGGGCAAGGGCATCGCGCCCGTCGTCTTCGCGGGCATCTTCATCGCCCTCACCTGGGCCGGTATCTCGGCCGGCGGCGGCATCATCTGGTGAGGCTGTCGCGG
>JAEZSU010000179.1 GCA_023421635.1 Actinomycetes bacterium
GCGTTCTGCGGGGCGGTCGGTGACGGCGTCGGCGTCGGGGTGCTGGTGGGCTTCGCGCTGGAGGTCGGCTTCGGCGTCGCGGCCGGCGTGGATGCGCCGTTCGGGGCCGGGGCAGGCGCGGCACCGACGCACGCGGTGAGCGCGACCGAAGCCACCACGCCGATCAGGAGCAGCGGCCACGAGCGGCGAGCGGGATGCGTCGAGGACGGGTTGGGCATGCGGTGCCTTCGGTCTGTTCGGGTTCGGGTCAGCGTGCCGCCCAGACGCAGAACGTGCGCGCCGAACAATGGTGCATGTTCCCCACTCGCCGTCCCCCCTGGGCGCCATCGTCCCGAGTGCGCATCGGATGGTGCGCGACTCGGGTGATCAGAAACTAGCAGGATCGCCGGTCTGCGCCGTGCTGCACCGCCCCCGGGCCGCGCGGCGTGGCGGCAGCGATGCATCCGATAGACTGGATGCTCTGCCGTCGGCGCGTTCCCTCCCATCGGAAGGATGCCTAGACTGTTCCGGGCATCGCCGGATTCAGCTGGCGACGGCTCGGTGGGAGCGCGAAAGCAGCAGGTTGGATCCTGCCGGCCCGACGTACGCCCCTCCCCAAGACCAATGGCTTCAGCCACCGCGCGCGTGCGCGGGAAGTAAGAGGAGAACAACAGGCATGGTCACCAGCACCGTCGAGCAGCTGAGCCCCACCCGGGTCAAGCTCCACATCACGGTCTCGCCCGAAGAACTCAAGCCCGCGATCGCGCACGCGTACGAGCACATCGCCCAGGACATCCAGGTTCCCGGCTTCCGCAAGGGCAAGGTCCCCGCGCCGATCATCGACTCGCGCGTCGGCCGTGGCGCCGTCATCGAGCACGCCATCAACGAGGGCCTCGACGGCTTCTACCGTGAGGCCGTGCAGGCGAACGACGTGCGCGTCGTGGGTCGTCCCGAGGCCGAGATCGTCGAGATCCCGGAGATCAAGGACTTCTCCGGCGACCTCAAGGTGACCGTCGAGGTCGACGTCCGCCCCGAGTTCGAGCTGCCCGCGTTCGACGGCATCACCGTCACGGTGGACGCCGCCGAGACCGACGACGCCGCCATCGACGCCGAGATGGACAAGCTCCGCGCCCGCTTCGGCACCCTCATCACGGTCGACCGCCCCGCCAAGGCCGGCGACTTCGTCGAGCTCGACCTCGTGGCCGCCATCGACGGCACCGAGATCGACCGTGCCGAGGGCGTGTCCTACGAGGTCGGCTCCGGCGAGCTGCTCGAGGGCATCGACGAGGCCATCGACTCGCTCACCGCCGGTGAGGAGACCACGTTCCGCTCCACCCTGGTCGGCGGCGACCACGCCGGCGAAGAGGCCGAGGTCTCGGTCACCGTCAAGGCCGTCAAGGAGCGCGAGCTGCCCGAGGCGGACGACGACTTCGCCCAGATCGCCAGCGAGTTCGACACCATCGCCGAGCTGCGCGAGTCGCTCGTCGAGCGTGTGGGCCAGCAGGCCGTCTTCACGCAGGGCGCAGCCGCCCGCGACAAGCTCGTCGAGCAGCTCATCGAGCTCACCGACATCCCCGTCCCCGCCAAGCTCGTCGAGGACGAGGTGCACGCGCACCTCGAGGGCGAGGGTCGCCTGGAGGACGACGCGCACCGCGCCGAGGTCACCGAGGCCAGCGAGAAGCAGTTCCGCACCCAGATGATCCTCGACAAGATCGCCGAGGAGACCAACGTGCAGGTCTCGCAGGACGAGCTCACCCAGTACCTCATCCAGTCCGCCGCCCAGTACGGCATGGCTCCGCAGGACTTCGTGCAGGCGCTGCAGCAGGGCAACCAGCTGCCCGCGCTCATCGGCGAGGTCGGCCGCAACAAGGCGCTCGCGATCGCGCTCGGCCGCGTCACCGTCGTCGACAGCAACGGCAAGCCCGTCGACCTGACCGGCTTCGTCGCCGTCGAGGACGAGGCGGAGGCCGAGGAAGAGGTCGTCGAGGAGGCGCAGCAGATCGCCGACGAGGCCGCCGACGCCGAGGCTGCAGCCGAGAAGAAGCCGGCCGCCAAGAAGCCGGCTGCCAAGAAGGCTCCCGCCAAGAAGGCCGACGACGCTGAGGCGCCCGCCGAGAAGAAGGCTCCCGCCAAGAAGCCGGCCGCCAAGAAGGCTCCGGCCAAGAAGGCCGCCGACGCCGAGTAAGGCGAACGGTTCCGGGAAGGGCGGGTGCTTCGGCATCCGCCCTTCTGCATGCCGGGCTCGGATGCGGACGCCACGCGCATGCGCCCACCGGTATGCCGACGGCGAACACGGGCGAGGCGCCCGGACCGCGCCGGTAGATTCGAAGCCACATCACCGAAACAGGAGTGAACATGGCTGAACCCCTTGTCGCGACGAGCGTCTTCGACAGGCTGCTGAGGGACCGCATCATCTGGCTCGGGTCCGAGGTGCGCGACGACAACGCCAACGAGATCTGCGCGAAGATCCTGCTGCTGGCCGCGGAGGACTCGGAAAAGGACATCTACCTCTACATCAACTCGCCCGGCGGCTCCATCACGGCAGGCATGGCCATCTACGACACCATGCAGTTCGTGCCCAACGACATCGTCACCGTCGGCATCGGCATGGCCGCATCCATGGGTCAGCTGCTGCTCACCGCCGGCACCAAGGGCAAGCGCTACATCACCCCGAATGCCCGCGTGCTGCTGCACCAGCCGCACGGCGGCTTCGGCGGCACCGCGAGCGACATCCAGACGCAGGCCCAGCTCATCCTCTCGATGAAGCGCCGCCTCGCCGAGATCACCGCCGCGCAGACCGGCAAGTCCGTCGAGCAGATCAACGAGGACGGGGACCGCGACCGCTGGTTCACCGCCCAGGAGGCGCTCGAGTACGGCTTCGTCGACCACATCCGGGATTCCGCAGCCGACGTCGTCGGCGGCGGCGGGACCGCCAACTAGGCCCCAGGCATTGCGAAAGAGAGAACTCGGATGAACACCCCCATGCACGGTCTTCCCCAGGGTCTGCAGATGCCGTCCAGCCGCTACGTGCTCCCGCAGTTCGAGGAGCGCACGGCCTACGGCTTCAAGCGTCAGGACCCCTACAACAAGCTCTTCGAGGACCGCGTCATCTTCCTCGGCGTGCAGGTCGACGACGCGTCCGCGGACGACGTCATGGCCCAGCTGCTCGTGCTCGAGTCGCAGGACCCCGACCGCGACATCATCATGTACATCAACTCGCCCGGCGGCTCGTTCACGGCCATGACCGCGATCTACGACACCATGCAGTACGTGTCGCCGCAGATCCAGACGGTCGTGCTCGGCCAGGCCGCCTCGGCAGCGGCCGTGCTGCTCGCCGGCGGCGCGCCCGGCAAGCGTCTCGCCCTGCCCAACGCCCGCATCCTCATCCACCAGCCCGCGATGGGTGAGGCCGGCC
>JAEZSU010000191.1 GCA_023421635.1 Actinomycetes bacterium
CCGGGGGGCCCCCCCGTTCGGGGGGGGGGGGGGGGGGGGGCCCCCACGTGCGGCACTGGCCGACGGGTGCCGGCTGGTGCCGATCTTCGGACTCACCGAGGACGGCGTCGGCGACCCCGACCAGTACGCGCACGATCTGCTGGGCCAGGTGCTCGAGCACTTCTCTCTCCCCGACACCCGGACGACCGTTCTGCAGGACTGGATGAAAGGGCGGCACGCCGAGTACAGGGAGGTGAACGGCCTGGTCGTCGACGTGCTGCGCAATACGGGTCGACCCGCGCGACACAACGCCCACACCGTGAACCTGGCCCGGCAGATCGAAGCCGGGACGCTGAAGCGCTCGCCGGACAACCTCGCCGCGCTCATCGCCGTGGGGCACGACGGATGACGTCGACGAAAGCCCACGGTGTTCAGGCGCGGCGTACACTCTCGACGAACGGCGCGCGGTAGCGTGGGCACTCGACGTAGGGTGGGCACGACGGTCCGCGAGTACGCGTCGTCGATGAGAGGGGGCATGGTGGTCGCCGAAGACATCGGAAGCCGGCTCCGTGCCGCCCGGACGCAGCGAGGCATGAGCCTGCGCAGCGTCGCCTCCGCGCTCGGAGTCTCCGCGAGCCTCATCTCCCAGGTGGAGACGGGCAAGACGCAGCCGTCCGTCTCCACGCTCTACGCCATCGTCACCCACCTCGGCATCTCGATCGACGATCTTCTCGGCGTCTCCCCCGAGCACTCCGCCACCGCCCCGTCGCCCTCCCTCGCGCCCGCGCCCGCTCCTGCGGTCGTCCAGCAGGCGTCCGAGAACCCCGTGCTCGACATGGAGAACGGGGTGCGGTGGGAGCGCCTCGCCACCGGCACGGGCCCCGCCGACGCGCTGCTGGTGACCTACGCACCCGGAGCATCCAGCTCGGTCGAAGGTCGGCTCATGCGCCACGCCGGCGTCGAGTACGCCTACCTGCTCGAGGGCGAACTGACGCTCCAGCTCGAGTTCGACGAGCACGTGCTGCGCCCGGGCGACAGCCTGCACTTCGACTCCGTGCGCCCGCACCTGTACGTCAACAACAGCGACGCCATCGCGCGGGGCATCTGGTTCGTGGTCGGCCGCCGCGAGCAGAACCAGGCCATGCCCGCCGCCGGGCACGGCGCCGCGGCTCCGCGAGAATCGCTCGCGTCGGCGGTCGACGTGCTCCGCGCGATGGACGACTTCGAGAACTGATCAGCGGCGGCCGTGCACGGCCGGGCGCGGCTCCTGCGCCCACGGATCGATCACGGTCTTGATCTGGGTCACCCCGCCGTCCACGAGCAGCCGGAGACCGCCGTCGACCACCTGCGACAGCGGCAGCACGACGCTCGCGATGTCGCTCCAGTCCGCGCGGCGCCCGAGGAGCTCGACCGCGCGCGGCAGATCGTCGGCGATGACGTGCGCCACCGTGCCGACCACGGTGTACTCGCGCAGCGTCCAGGACGAGAGCTCGACCGGGATCGCCTCCCGTTGGATGCCGACGGGCACGATCGTCGCGCCCGGCAGGGCCGACGACATCACCTCATCCCATCCGGAGCGCGAGCCGCTCACCTCGAAGAACACCTCGGGCTCCCACCCGAGGGCCGCGAGGCGTTCGGCCAGCGGTTCGTCGCCAGCGCGCAGCGTCTCCGCGGCCCCCAGCGTGGCCGCCAGACCCAGCCGGTCCTCGCTCCGGTCGACGGCGAGCACCCGCGCCCCCACGGCCGCGGCGGCGTACGTCACGAACGCGCCGATACCGCCGATGCCGATGACCACCGCATCCTGCCCCGCGCGCAGACCGCTCCGCGCCACGGTGTGCACCGCGATCGCCATCGGCTGCGCCAGCGCCAGGGTGTCGGGCGCGAGGCCCGCGTCCGTCACGTCGAGCAGGGTGCGGGCGGGAACGCGCGCGTACCCGGCGAGACCACCGTCGAGCTGCAACCCCGCGGTGAGATAGCGGCGGCACAGGTTCGTGCGTCCGGCCCGGCAGGGCTTGCACTCCCCGCACGAGATGCCGGCGCCGCACACGACGTCGGCGCCGACCGCCATGTCGACCCCGTCGCCCACCTCCGCCACCACCCCCGCGAATTCGTGACCGAGCACGACTGGAGGACGGGAGAGCACCGGTCCGCGGGAGTACTCGGTCGCATCCGACCCGCAGACCCCGCATCCGGTGACACGGACGAGGACCTCACCGGGCCCCGGGTGGGGCACCGGCAGCTCCTCGATGCGCAGGTCGCCCGGGCCGTGGAGGACGGCCGCCGACATGGCGGTCACAGCGTCGCCCCGGCCGGTACGGACAGTTGCGCGGCCTGACGGGTCTCGATCATGGCCGACAGGTGTCGCGCATACACCTCGGCGTGCTCGGCGGAGTCGAGGTACTCCGCGAGCGCCTGCTCATCGTCGACCAGCGCCGCGACTACTATGTGGGGGGGACGGGGCCGAACCCGCTGGTTGGGCCCGCACCGGTAGCCGCGCAGCATCCGCAGCCGCCCGGCCATGTCGGCCAGCGCACGCTCCAGGTCCGCCACGGCGGCATCGTCGACGTCGTCCCGCCAGGTGAATAGGGCGAGGTGCAGGATCATCCGGTGCTCCGTCACTCGCGCGTCGCGACGACGTGCGCGTCGCCCTCCGTGTACTTGTACGGGTTCTCGATCTCCTGGTCCGCGGGGATCTCGGGGTGCATCCCCTCGTTCCAGGCGTCCTCGCCCAGCTGGGAGCGGACGTACTCGACGGATGCGGCGACCTTGTCGCGCACCGGGGCCAGCGGGAGTCCGATGCGGAGCCCCTCGTACTTCACGACCTTGCCGTTGACCACGACGGTGTGCACATCGGCGGTGCCCGCCTGGTACACGACGTGGGCGTGCGGGTGCAGGATCGGTGTCATGGCGGGCGACTCGTCGTTCTTGATGAGAAGGATGTCCGCGCGCTTGCCCGGGGTCAGCGAACCGATGCGGTCCTCCATGCCGAGGGAGAGCGCTCCACCCATGGTCGCCATGTGCAGGACGTCCTCCGCGCGCAGCCGGTTGGCCACGATCGTCTCACCGCGCGACTGCGCCTCCAGGTGGTCCCGAGAGCGGTCCGCACTGAGGGTGGCACGCATGGCCGAGAAGAAGTCCGCACTCCACCACACGCTCGTGTCCATGGAGAGGGATGCCGGGATACCGTGCTTGCGGATCGCCCACGTGGAGGGGTACCCCTGGCCCGCGCTCTGCTCCGACT
>JAEZSU010000202.1 GCA_023421635.1 Actinomycetes bacterium
TCGACCCGGAGCGCTGGACCCACGGCTCAAGCGAGCAGCGGCAGCGCTGGTTCGACGCCGGATACGACGGCGGCCCCGGGGCATGCGACACGTTCACGGTCTCCCCCGCCGAGCTCTGACCATCCCCGGTTCACCCGTCGCGAATCTGCGATGCGCACGGCCGCCATCCCGCATCCGCGACGGATGAACAGTGGGGTGGACGCCGCCGCACGCATCGCGACCGTGCAGCGCCCTCACCGCCCGCGTGTCGGGAGGCGAGGGCGCGCGACGCTCACTCCGCGGATTCGGTCAGCGGCCGCAGCACCCGCTGAACCTGCCACCCGTTCAGCATCACGCTGGTGGCCGGATGCGGGGTGAAGTCGCTCTCGACCACCACCCAGCCCGCGTAGCCGGTCTCCACCAGCGCCGACACGAACGCCGACGCGTCCACGAGACCGGCTTCGCCCAGCTCGAGGAACCAGCGGGGCACCACCCGCGACCCGCCCGCGCGCAGCACCGTGTACTCCGCGGCGGGCTGGGTGAACTCCTCCAGCTCATCGCGGACGGTGGCGTTCTTCAGGTGCACGTGGGTCACTCTGTCGGGGTAGCGGCGCAGGAACCCCACCGGGTCGATGCCCGCGATGGCGAACTCCGCGGTGTCCAGGGCCAGCCCCACCTCGGGCCCGGTCGCGGCCAGCAGGCGTTCGAGGCCGTCGTCGAGGCGCAGCGCAGACAGGAAGTCGAAGTGCAGCGCGAGCCGCACGCCGTCCTCGGCGATCGCGTGTGCCACCTCGGTCCACGCATGGGCGAGCCGCGCGATGGCCTCGTCGTCGAGTGCGCCGTGCGCGCCGGACGGAGCCGGGCGCACCACGAGCACGTCCCCGCCCACCTGCGCCAGTGCACCGGCGAACCACCGGGCGTGGCGGATCAGACCCGGGATCGCGGCCTCGTCGAGCGGGTCATGGCCGTGCGTGAGGTCTTCGTGGAACCGGATCGACGGATCCCAGTACCAGCTGCTGACGCCGTCCAGCGCCGCATCCCGCACGAACTCGCCGAATGCCGCCAGGGACCCGAAGTTCGCGATGATCTGGTCGGGGTTGCCCAGCGGCTCCCACCGGCCGGTGCCGGCGGACAGCTCGACCGCGTCGAACCCGGAGGCCGAGACGACCCGCAGCGCCCGCTGATGCTGGCGACGACGCGCGAAGTCGTCGAACTGCGGCTTGAACTGGTTGATCGCGTAGCTCCACCGGATCATCCGCGCGCCTCCTCCGCCATCTTCAGCCGCTCTTCCTCGGCGACCCGATCCAGGACGTTGTGCGCGTACCAGCTCGCGATCGCGGTGGATTCGGCGTGGTCGCCGCCGAGCTTGTTCGCCTTGTCGTGCTCGACGCTGAGCCAGCCGTCGTAGCCGTTGCGCACCACGGCGCGCATGAAGTTCTCGAAGTCGACCAGGCCGTCCTCGTCGCCCATCTCGTAGAACCAGCGTTCGGTCGTCTCGGCCATGATCTCCGAGTCGGGACGACGCTTGTGGTCACCGATCAGGTCACGGTGCCGGGTGTCCTTGAAGTGGAAGCCGGTGACCCGGTCGGCGTACGCCTCGTAGAACTCGATCGGGTCGACCGAGGCGATGCAGTGCTGCGCGGTGTCCACGAACAGGTGCACCACCTCCGGGTCGGTGTTCGCGTAGAACAGGTCGAGCTCCGACCGGGACTGGATCCCGCAGAAGAACTCGTGGTGGCAGGTCAGCTTCACCCCGGCGTCGGCGGTGATCCGGCCGACCTGGTTCCACAGCTCGGCGGTGGTCTTGATCTTGTCCTCGGTGACCGGCTCCATGTCGTAGTACAGGGTCGCCGGCATGACGATGATGTTGTCCAGCTCGATGCCGGACCAGCGGTCCATCGTGATCCGGAAGTCTTCCAGGATGTTGGGCCAGGTCTCGCGCACGTGCGGCGCATAGGTGCGCGGGTCGTAGTCCGCGGCGTGGAACGTGTTCACGATCCGTTCCAGCCCACGCTCCTGCACGAACTCCTGGTAGTTCGCCACCGAGCCGTAGGTGCCCATGATCTGGTACCAGCGGAAGTCGAACGTGTCGATGGCGTCATAGCCGACGGCGGCGACCTGCTTCAGGAACCGGTCCATCGTCGCGCGCGATTCCCACTGGTCGATCGGGCCATGGGCGGACATGCTCCGCCAATGGTCCATGTAGCTCCACTTCATCGTTCCTCCCGCCTGCAACTTAGTACAGTTTTCGACAAATGTTCGCATCTTCCATCCCGAACGACCCCGGATGGAGGAGGCGATCCAGGCGCCGCGCAGGGAATGGTCGGCGCCGCGCCGTCAGGCCTGGTGGGCGCGCGGGGTGAAGGCGAGCGGCTGCTCGCGGATGCGGGCGAGCGCCGCCTGCACCCCGCCGAGCACCACGACCTCGCCGCCGAGGCTGCTCGCGACGACCTCGGGGGTGGGCGGCTGGAACTCCGTTTCGAGCACGGTGCGGGCGTGGGCCAGCACCGGCTCGACGACACCCGCGATGGCGCCCGCGATCACGACGCGCTCGACGTCGAGGATGCTCTCCAGCACCGCGGCGAACCGGGCCACCCGCTCCCCGAGCCGCGCCACGATCCCGGCCGCGACCGCGTCGCCGCCGACCGCGGCGGTGAGCACGTCCTCGGCGGACG
>JAEZSU010000206.1 GCA_023421635.1 Actinomycetes bacterium
GGCCGGCCGCGGCGCCGCGAGGAGGGTCGCCCACAGCGGCGGCAGGACCACCGCGAGGACCACGAGCGCGGGGGAGCGCTCGTCCTCACGGCCGCGCCGCGCCGCCGCGCCCGCCCTGAGCACGATCGCATAGACGCACACGACGGGCACCAGGAAGAGCGCGGCCTTCACCGGGTCCTGGCGACCGAGCCGGAAGAGCTCCGCCTCGTTCAGTACCGGGACCCAGGCGCGCCACGGCTCGGTGTCGTGCGCGGCGAACACGCGGCTGAGCGCGGCCGCGTACCAGACGTGCAATGCGCCCAGCACGGCCGCGGCGGACAGTGCCGCGACGGCGACGAGGGCGACGGTGGCGACCGACGGCTCTTGCACGGGGCTCCTCTCGGACGGGACGCCACGACGTTAGCGTGTGCGCCGACCCGTCCGCGGGGGCTTGTGGGCAACCCCGGGATCACCCCGGGCCGACGCGTCAGGCGCCGCGCAGCCGCTCCGCGAGGAACGCGTGCAGGCCCTCGAGCGGCACCCGCTCCTGGCCCATGGTGTCGCGGTCGCGAACGGTGACCGCGTCGTCCTCGAGCGAGTCGAAGTCGACCGTCACGCAGAACGGCGTCCCGATCTCGTCCTGGCGGCGGTAGCGGCGCCCGATCGCGCCGGCGTCGTCGAAGTCGACGTTCCAGTCGCTGCGCAGGTCGTCGGCCACCTTGCGGGCGAGCGGGGAGAGCCGCTCGTTGCGGCTCAGCGGCAGCACCGCGACCTTCACCGGCGCGAGGCGCGGGTCGAGCTTCAGCACCGTGCGGGTGTCGGTGCCGCCCTTGGCGTTCGGCACCTCCTCCTCCACGTACGCGTCGACGAGGAACGCCATCATCGACCGGGTGAGGCCGAACGAGGGCTCGATGACGTAGGGGGTGTAGGTCTCACCCGACGCCTGATCGAAGTACGAGAGCTTCTGGCCGGACGCCTCGGCGTGGCTGGAGAGGTCGTAGTCGGTGCGGTTGGCGATGCCCATGAGCTCGCCCCACTCCTTGCCCGGGAAGCCGAACCTGTACTCCACGTCGATCGTGCCCGCGGAGTAGTGCGCGCGATCCTCCTCCGGCACGTCGAAGCGGCGCATGTTGGCCGGGTCGATGCCGAGGTCGATGAACCAGTTCCAGCAGGCCTCGACCCAGTGCTCGAACCACTCGCCCGCCTCGGCAGGCGGGGTGAAGAACTCGATCTCCATCTGCTCGAACTCGCGGGTGCGGAAGATGAAGTTGCCGGGGGTGATCTCGTTGCGGAACGACTTGCCCACCTGGCCGATGCCGAACGGCGGCTTCTTGCGGCTCGCGGTCAGGACGTTCGTGAAGTTCACGAAGATGCCCTGCGCGGTCTCGGGTCGCAGGTAGTACAGGCCCGACTCGTCGTCCACGACGCCGAGGTACGACTTCACGAGGCCGGAGAACGCCTTCGGCTCGGTGTACTGGCCCTTCGTGCCGCAGTTGGGGCACGGCACGTCGGCGAGGCCGTGCTCGGCGGGACGGCCCTTCCGGGCCTCGAAGTCCTCGAGCAGGTTGTCGGCGCGGAAGCGCTTGTGGCAGTGGAGGCACTCGACCAGCGGGTCGGTGAAGGTCGCGACGTGACCGGAGGCCTCCCAGACGCGCTTGGGGAGGATGATCGACGAGTCGAGGCCCACCATGTCGCCGCGGCCGCGCACGAACGTCTGCCACCACTGCCGGCGGATGTTCTCCTTCAGCTCCGTGCCGAGGGGGCCGTAGTCCCATGCGGAGCGGGAACCGCCGTAGATCTCACCGGCCTGGAACACGAACCCGCGGTGACGGGCGAGGGCGATGACTTTGTCGAGGCGGGACTGCTCGGCCACGGTGGCTCCAATGGTCGGGTGGAGGAGGAAAGACGCGTGCGGATGCCGCGGATCACGGCATCCGTCGATTCTACCGGCCGTCGGGCGCGACGCCCGCGGGCGTCGGCAGCCTCAGCGGAGGAACGGGATCGTCAGCGGGTAGGTGTACCACTCGCCGCGGTTGGCCTTCACCGCGGCGATGATGCAGAACACGACGTTCAGCACGTACGCGGCGATGAGGACGAAGATCCCGACGATCACGATGCTGAGGATCGAGCCGACGACCATGACGATGAGGAGCGTGAGCTGGAAGTTCAGCGCCGCCGCGGTGTGCGCGCGCACGAACGGACCGCGGTCCTTCAGGATCAGGTAGCCGATGAGCGGCGCGAGGAACCCGAAGAACAGCCCACCCAGGTGCACCAGCGTCGCCCAGAGCTTCTCGTCGGCGGGGGACATGGACGGCGGCGGGGCGCCGTAGGGCTGCGGGGCGCCGTACGGCGGAGGCGGGGTCGTCATGGGCGCCATGATACCGAGCGGCCCCGACGGCCTGTGCTCAGCGGCGGAGGGTCTCCCGTGCCACGGTGAAGCGCTCCAGCGCGACCGGGTCGAGCTCGACGCCGAGGCCCGGGCCCGTCGGCACCCGCACGTGGCCGTCCTCCAGCACGGCGGGCTCGGTGACGATGTCCTCGCGGTAGAAGCGCGAGGACGCGGACACGTCGCCGGGCAGTGTGAATCCCGGCAGGGCGGCGAGCGCGGCGTTGGCCGCCCGCCCGATGCCGGTCTCCAGCATCCCGCCGCACCACACCGGGATCCCCGCGTCCCGGCAGAGGTCGTGGATGCGGACGGCCTCGAGGTAGCCGCCGACCCGCCCCGCCTTGATGTTGATGACGGAGGTCGCGCCCAGGGCCAGTGCGTCCGCGGCCGCCTTCGAGGAGGTGATCGACTCGTCCAGGCAGATCGGGGTGCGGAGGGTCGCCGCGAGCGCGGCATGGTCGAGGAGGTCGTCCTCCTGCAGGGGCTGTTCGATGAGGAGCAGGTCGAACCGGTCGAGCTCGGCCAGCACATCGGCGTCGCCGAGCCGGTAGGCGGAGTTCGCATCGACCTGCAGCGGGATGGCGCCGAACGCGTCACGCACCGCGGCGGTCTCGGCGATGTCGCGACCGGGTTCGATCTTCAGCTTGATGCGGACGTACCCCTCGTCGAGGTACCCGCCGACGGTCTCCACCAGCGCCGCCGGGTCGGCCTGGATGCCGACCGAGACGCCGCTGGGCACTCGCTCGCGCACGGCACCGAGCGCGACGGCGAGGGGTGTGTCCGCGGCGCGGAGGGACGCGTCGAGCACGGCGAGTTCGAGGCCGGCCTTCGCCATGCGGTGACCGATGAACGGGGCCAGCAGCAGCGACACCTCGTCCGGTGCGACGGTGCGCGCGTCGAGCAGGGCGGGGACGAGCCAGCGCAGTGCCACGTCCCACGCGCCCTGCGTGTACTCGCTGGAGTACAGCGGCGCCGCCTGCGTGACGATCTCGCCCCAGCCGTCGCCGTCCGCGGTGAGCGCCCGCACCACGATGACCTCGCGCACCGTCTCGGTGCCGAACGACGTTCGGAACGGGGCGACCAACGGGAGGTGCAGCACCCGCAGCTCGAACCCGTCGAGGGTGACGGATGCTGCCTGCTCGCGGATCGGCATGCGCACAGGCTAGCGGGGTCAGCGGCCCTTCGCGGCGGCCTTCGTCGCGCGTTTGAACTCGCGCACCCTGGCGAGGGAATCGGGCGAGACGATGTCGGCGACCGACCGGTACGAGCCCGCTTCGCCGTACGGGGCGGACGCTTCGCGCCACCCCTCCCCGGTGAACCCGCACTGCTTCCCCAACAGGGCGAGGAAGATCTTCGCCTTCTGCTCGCCGAACCCGGGAAGAGCCCGCAACCGCCGCAGCACCTCGGCGCCGGACGGGCCGCCGTCGGTCCAGAGCGCCGCCGCGTCGTCGTGCCAGTCGTCGGCGATCGCACGGCAGAGCGCTTGCACCCGGCCGGCCATCGACCCCGGGAACCGGTGCACCGCGGGGGTCTGCGCGAAGACGGCGGCGAACGCCTCAGGGTCGGCCGCGGCGATCGTGCGCGCGTCGAGCCCGCCGGTGCGGTCGAGGATCTTCGACGGTCCTGCGAACGCGGTCTCCATCGGCACCTGCTGGTCCAGCAGCATCCCGATCAGGAGCGCGAGCGGGTTCGTGCTCAGCAGCTCGTCGGCGGCGGGGTCGTCGGTGATGCGCAGCGCCATCTCAGCCCGCCAGGCCCCGGGTCTCGTCGTCGGCGGCGTGCTCCGTGTCGTCGACCTGGATGCCCAGCAGTGCCTCCAGCGCCTGTACGTACTCGGAGGCGCGTCCGTCCTCGGCCAGCTCGTGGGCGCGAGCCGTCGGGGTGTGCAGGAGCCGGCCGACGAAGTGGCGCAGCGCGTGCTCGACCCGACCGTCGTCGCCCTTGCCGCGGGCGCGTTCGATCTCCTCCTCGAGCAGGTCGAAGGCGTGACGGCGGAGCGCCACCACTGCGGGGGTGACCGCACGGCGCTCGCCGGCGGCGCGGAACCGGCGCGCCGCGTCCTGCACGAGGGCACGGGCAGCGTCCGTCGCTTCGAGCTCCTCGAGGGGTGCGTGCAGTCGGATGGTCTCGAGGTCGAGCAGCTCGGTGCCCGGGACGGCCGCGACATCGGGGTCGACGTTCCGGGGCAGCCCCAGATCGATCACGAGGCGCGGCGCGCCCGCGGTGCGGGGCGAGGGGGCGTCGGCGGGGTGCAGGATCGCCGCATCCAGCACATGGTGCTCAGCGGTCGTGCACGTGATGACGAGATCGGCGAGGCGTGCGGCCGCCGGGTACGCCTCGGCGGTGACCCAGTCGATGCCGTGCTTGTGCGCGAACCGTTCGGCACGGCCCGACGGCGAGTACACGGTGATGTCGGCGGCGCCGCGGTCCCGGAGGGCGGCGAGGGTCGCTGCGGCGTACGCGCCGGTGCCCACCAGGAGCACCCGCACGAGCGACCAGTCGGCGACACGGCTGGCCGCCAGCTCCAGGCCGAGCCGGACGAGCGACCGGCCGGCGCGACCGAGCGCGGTGGTGTTCTTCACGTCGCGCTGCGCCTCGGAGGCGCGCTGGAACAGCCGTTCCAGCTCGGTCGAGGTCGTGCCGGCGGCGCGCGCCTCGCCGAGCGCCCGGCGAACCTGCCCCGCGATCTCCCCTTCGCCGACGACGACGGACTCCAGCCCGGCGGCGACCGCGAACAGATGCTCGGCGACGGCGGGGCCGGAGATCACCCGGTACGAGCCCTCGAGCTCTGCGGCGGTCACGCCGGTGGCGGACTCGATGGCCATGAGCGCCGCCTCGACGCCGACCGTGCCTGCGGCCGTGACCGGCTCGTCCATGTCGACGTACGCCTCGAAGCGGTTGCACGTCGCGACGACGACGGCGCCCTGCACGCAGTCGTGGTGCGACGCGATGTACGGCGCGATGGGCGCGGGGTGCGTGCTGAGCCTCTCGAGGAGGTCGAAGGATGCGGTCTTATGACTCGCGCTCACGCACAGCAGCACGGTCCCCGAGTCTACGCCGCCGCCCGGCCTCCGGACCTGAGCCTCTCCCAGGACCGCGAGACTGCTGCTGCGCCACGAGACCGCATCCGTCGCCGGCAGTCTCGTGGCGGCCGTGCAGT
>JAEZSU010000216.1 GCA_023421635.1 Actinomycetes bacterium
AGCAGACCATCACCTTCCGCTCCGTCCCCACCCTGACGGTGTCGAAGACGACCGACCTCGACCCCGCGGGTGAGACGGTGACGGTGACCGGTTCGGGCTACGACCCGGCGAAGCCGATGTACCTGACCACGTGCACGGACGTGCCGCTGTCCGATGTGTCGTTCACGTTCATCTCGCGGGGCTGCACCACCGGTGCGAAGGTCGTGACCCCGAACCCGAAGGCGGGCAACCCCGCGTACGTGCAGCTGAACGCCGACGGCACGTTCCAGACGACGTTCACGGTGACGCCGAAGTCGGGTTCGACCGCGATCTACACGATCGCCGACCACACCGCGATGAACGACCGTTCGCAGGACGCCAAGCAGACCATCACCTTCCGCGCTGCGGCGACCGCGACCACGTCGGTCACCGTGGCCTCCGCCATCACGGGGCTGTCGGTGAAGGTCGGCGGGTCCGGGCTCGGCGGTGTCACCGCTGCATACGTCGCGCTGATCCCGAAGGGCACCGAGGACGCCGTCACGAGCGAGAGCGGCTTCGCCGCCATGAACTACGCGGCAGGCATCTCGGCGGGTGCGTTCACCACGACCCTGGTCGCCGCGCCCGGCAAGCTCGACCGCGCGACGCAGTACGAAGTGATCGTGTGGCGTGAGCACTCCAACCCGAGCGCGTCGACGATCTACACCCGCGCCGACGTCACCGTCACGCCCGAGCAGTGGAACGCCGTCTTCCCCGGCACCGCCCCGGCACCCGTCCCGCCGCAGCCCGAGCAGCCGCAGACGGTCGCCGGCGGGTCGCTCAGCTGGTCGATCTCGCGCAGCTTCGCGTCCTACATCACCGGTCCGGTCGCGCACGGCGCGATCGCGGTCTCCGGCGGTGCGACCAGCGCCGGCGGTGCCTTCCAGTTCGGCCAGGCCGACGGCAGCACGTTCGACGGGTCGACCGGCACGGTCTCCTACGTCGGCGCGGTGCGCTTCACCGGCCACGGCGGCGTGCTCGACGTGACCATCGCGAACCCGCAGATCCGGTTCAGCTCGCCGACCAGCGCGACCCTCGTCGTCACCTCCGGCGGCCGCCAGGTCGAGTTCGCCACGCTCAACATCGGCGCGGGCTCCCGTGCCGACTCGAACGGCGCCACCACGTTCACGAACGTGCCGGCCGCGCTCACCTCGGCCGGGCTGAACCAGGTGCTCAACGGGTTCGACACCACCCTCGACGCCCTCACGTTCACGATCGGTGCCGCCGCCGCCGCGCCCGCAGGCACGACCGGCACGATCGCCGCAGCGGTCAGCACGACCCGGAGCTTCCCGGCGACCCCGCCGGCGACGACCGGCATCGACGCCGACCCGCAGACGCTGGAGGCCCTGCAGTCCGGCCGCCAGGTGACCATCACGGTCTCGGGCTTCCAGCCGTATGAGAAGGACATCGCGATCGTCGTCTACTCGACCCCGGTGTTGCTCGGCACGGTGGATGCGGACGCGAACGGCGTGGCCACGTGGACCGGCACGCTGCCCGCCACGCTCGCGGACGGCGACCACACGCTGACCTTCCAGGGCTCCGTGAGCCGGGGCATCCAGTTCACGCTGGCCCGCGCGGCCTCCACGGCCGCGGCCGGCGAGTGCACGGTGGACGGCGCGGTGCTGAACTGGGGCTTCAAGGAGACCTTCCGCAGCTACATCGAGGGCATCGCCCACGGCGGCTGGGAGCTCACCGACGTCGTCTACGACTACCCCGACTACGTGTGGTCGAACGGCACGGGCCCCGTCTCGCTCGCGTCCGGTACCGGCCTGGTGTCGTTCCCCGGTTCACTCACCTTCACCGGCCACGAGGGCGTGCTCAATACGACGCTCTCCAACGCGCGTCTGGAACTCGCCGGCGACACGGGCTACCTCGTGTTCGACGTGAGCGGCACGACCCAGTCCGGCCAGCCGGTCGATGCGAAGGACGTGCGCTTCGCCGAGTTCGACCTCGCGCAGGTCGGCCCGGTGGACGGTGTGCTCACCATCGAGGCGTCGACCTCGACCCTGACGGATGCCGGCTCCGCCGCGTTCGGCACCTACCCGGGCGGCGAGGAGATGGACCCGGTGACGGTGACCCTCCCGGTCGGCGACGGCTGCGACACGGTCCGGTTCGCGACCGGCGAGGAGGCGCAGTCGGGCGTCACGACCGCCGACGCCGAGCGCTCCGCCGACGGCACGTCCGTGTGGCCGTGGATCGTCGGGGCCGCCGTCCTGCTCGTCATCGCCATCATCGTCGCCGTCATGGTGCTGCGCCGCCGCAAGGTGCGCCGCGACCAGGCCTGAGCCGATCGTCACGATGCCCCCGCGGTCACGGCCGCGGGGGCATCGCCGCGTCCCAGGGGTGCGACAATGGATGCATGGCCCAGGAGCCGAACCACACCCCCCGCGTCACCGTCGAGGACCAGCTCGAGACCGTGACGGTCCGCCGCGTGCCCAAGCACAGCGTGTTCATGGTGCTCGGCGCCGTGCTCGGCGTGGTGGTCGCGGCCATCCTCACCTTCGCCTTCCCCGGGACCCGGGAGCCCAGTGCGACCGGCGTCGAGTACAGCGCGATGCAGGTGTTCGGCTTCCTCGCACTCGCCGGCATCGCGGTGGGCCTCGCCGTCGGCGCGGTCGTCGCGCTCATCCTCGAACGCGTCATCGGGCGCCGTACCCGGCAGGTGAGGGCCGACCACGAGCACGTGCAGGTCGAGGACGACTAAGCCAGTTCCGCGATGATCGGGTGGATCGCGGCGTCGAACGCCGCGACATCGCGCCGGAGCCCGTCGGTGACCGCCACGGTCAGCGCGCCGATCCACCACAGGCCTCGCTGGGCCAGGGGCAGCACCTGCACGTTCAGTTCGAACGAGTGCGCCCGCCGCCCCACCTGACGTTCGTGCTCTGCGATGACGCTCGCGTACACCCGGTACGACGCCGCACCCGTGTGATTGCCCGACTCCCGGGCGACGTACGCGGCATGGGCGTCGCGGGCGAAGGCCACCGCATCCTGCCCGAACGGTGCGACCGCCGCCCGTAGCTCCTCGGCGCCGTCGGCGGGGAGTGCGAGCATCGTCGCAAACCCGGGGACGAGTTCCAGCGGCACGGCGGAGGGGTGGGCCTGCGGCTCCACCGTCATCGCCCAGTACGCCCGCCATTGCCGTTCGAGCAGCGCCTGCTCATGCTCCGGCCGTTCCGGTCGGGCGGTCGGCGCACCGCGCAGCGACGGGAGTTCCTCCGGGGAGCGCAGACCGAGCATCTGACGCAGGTACAGCGCGAGCAGCACCGGCTGACTCGCGTCCTCGCGGATCAGCCACTCCGGACGGCCGGCGCTGTGCATGCGGACATTGTAGGGTCCGGGCGACTGTGCCCGTCGGGTTCCCGCGCCGGTAGGCTGTCGGTGTGGCCGCTTCCCACAATCCCTATTCCGACGCCGGCGTGGACACCGCTGCCGGCGACCTCGCCGTAGAGCTCATGAAGTCGGCCGTCCGCCGCACGCATGGCCCCGAGGTGCTGGGCGGTGTCGGCGGCTTCGCCGGCATGTTCGACGCCTCCGCGCTCACCGGATACACGCGACCGCTGCTGGCCACGAGCACCGACGGCGTCGGCACCAAGGTCGCGATCGCGCAGGCCATCGACAAGCACGACACCATCGGGCTCGACCTGGTGGGCATGGTCGTCGACGACATCGTCGTGGTGGGTGCGAAGCCCCTGTTCATGACCGACTACATCGCGTGCGGCAAGCTCGTGCCCGAACGCATCGCCGACATCGTCGCGGGCATCGCCGCCGGCTGCGCCGAGACCGGCACCGCACTCGTCGGCGGAGAGACCGCCGAACATCCGGGCCTGCTCGGCGTGAACGACTACGACGTCGCGGGGGCCGCGACCGGCGTCGTCGAGGCCGAGCGGATGCTGGGAGCAGAGCGGGTCCGCGACGCCGACGTGGTCATCGCCCTCGCCTCGAGCGGCCTGCACTCCAACGGATACTCGCTCGTGCGGCACATCGTGGCCGGCGCGGGGATCCAGTACGGCGCCCACGCCGACGACTTCGGGACGAGCTGGGGCGAGGCGCTGCTCGAGCCCACCCGCCTCTACACCGCCCCGCTGCTCCGGCTCGCAGGGACGCTCGGCACCGGCCTGCATGCGCTGACCCACGTCACCGGCGGCGGCATCGCGGCGAACCTGGCACGCGTGCTGCCCCGCGACACCTGGGTCGACGTGGACCGCGGCACCTGGGCGCCGCCCACCGTGTTCCAGGTGCTCGCCGAACTCGGCGGGCTCGAGCTCACCGCGACCGAAGGCACCTGGAACCTCGGCATCGGATTCCTCGCCGTCGTCGGGCAGGCGGATGCGGACGCCGCGCTGCGTGCACTGGACGCCGAGGGCATCGAGGCCTGGCAGGTCGGCACGGTCGTGCAGGGCACGCCTCCGGCGGGCGACTACGAACAGGGCGCCAAGGGCGTCGACGGCGGCAGCGTCCGCCTGGTCGGCTCCTACGCCGGCACCACACTGGATGGAGCGAAGTAACACCACATGTGCGGCATCGTCGGCATGGTCGGGCAGGGCCCGGTCAATCAGGACATCTACGACTCCCTGCTGCTGCTCCAGCACCGCGGCCAGGACTCGACCGGCATCTCCACCGCGGAGCCGAACGGCGTGTTCCACATGCACAAGGCGCGCGGGCAGGTGCGGGAGGCGTTCCGCACCCGCGACATGCGGTCGCTGCTGGGCACCATCGGCCTCGGCCACGTGCGCTACGCCACGAAGGGCACGGCATCCAGCGAGGAGGAGGCGCAGCCCTTCTACGTCAACGCCCCCTACGGCATCGTCCTCGTGCACAACGGCAACCTCACGAACACGCGTGAGCTCACGGACGTGCTCTTCCACAAGGACCGCCGCCACCTGAACACCAGCTCCGACACCGAGCTGCTGGTCAACGTCCTCGCGAACGAGCTGCAGGCGGCGATCACCGACCTCGAACTCAACCCCGACCAGGTGTTCCAGGCGGTCGAGCGGCTGCACCAGCGGGTGGAGGGCTCGTACGCGTCCATTGCGCTGCTGGCGGGCTACGGCCTGCTCGCGTTCCGCGACCCGTTCGGCATCCGACCGCTGATCCTCGGCCGCCGTGCCGCCGGCAACGGGCGGGACGAGTGGATCGTCGCGTCGGAGTCGCTCGTCCTCGAGAACGCCGGCTTCGAGGTGGTGCGCGAGGTCGCACCGGGCGAAGCGGTCTTCATCGACCTCGAGGGCGACCTCCACGCCCGGCAGTGCGCCGCCGACCCCAAGCTCGTGCCGTGCTCGTTCGAGTACGTCTACCTCGCACGTCCCGACTCCATCATGAACGGCATCTCGGTGTACGAGGCGCGCCTGCGGATGGGTGAGCGGCTGGCCGACACGATCGCCAAGCACACGCCCCGCGAGGCGATCGACGTCGTCATGCCGATCCCGGACTCGGCGCGCCCGGCGGCGATGCAGGTCGCCCGGAAGCTCGGCATCGAGTACCGCGAGGGCTTCTACAAGAACCGTTACGTCGGCCGGACGTTCATCATGCCCGGCCAGGCGGTGCGCAAGAAGAGCGTGCGGCAGAAACTGAACGCCATGTCCAGCGAGTTCAAGGGCAAGAACGTGCTGCTGATCGACGACTCGGTGGTGCGCGGCACCACGAGCAAGGAGATCATCCAGATGGCACGCGACGCCGGCGCGAAGACCGTCACCTTCGCCTCCGCAGCGCCGCCGGTGCGCTACCCTCACGTCTACGGCATCAACATGCCGTCTCGGCAGGAACTCGTCGCGCACGGCCGGACCATCCCCGAGATCGCCGAGGAGCTCGGCGCCGACTACATGGTCTACCAGGAGGTGGAGGACCTGAAAGCGGCGATCCTGGAGGGTTCGGACATCACCGACCTCGACATGAGCTGCTTCGACGGTCGCTACGTGACCGGCACCGTGACCGACGAATACCTCGCCTGGGTCGAGGGCAGCCAGGTCTCCTGAGGACGCAAAAGGATGCTGCGGCGCTCAGCACCGCAGCATCCACTCGATCAGGTCAGGCCCGTTCGAGCTCGTCTTCGTCCTCGTCCTCGTCGGCGTACTCGTCCGCCCACTTGTCGACGTACTCGTCTTCCGAGCTCGGATGCGCGAGTTCGCGCTCCAGCGCGGCATAGTTCACCGCCGGACTGAACGACTTGAGTTCTCGGGCGATCTTCGTGTGCTTCGCCTTCTGACGGCCACGCCCCATGCGAGACCCCCTCATGATCTGATGTCGCGGGCATCGCACAGGCCCGTCGCATTCACAAACCGGTCAATTCGACCGGGGAAGAGTAGCATTCAGGATATCACGGCGCCTGCATACACAGCCGCCGGAGCCGGGGAGGAACACATGGGCCAGCACACCGACTGGGCCGGCGCCGTCGTGGTCGGGATGGTCCCCGACCTGCCGCGCCGGGTCCTCGACGAGGCGGTCCGATACGCGGGGCTGTTCGGCGCCCCGCTGGTGGTCGCCTACGTCGACGTCACGAGGTTCGTGACCTACGAGGATCCGGACGGGACACCCCACACGGCGCCCATCGATCTGAACATCACCGCGGGGGAGACCGCGACCGAGTCGGTCCGGCAGGAGGCCGCCGCCGCACTCGACGGCAGCGGCCTGCGCTGGACGGTCCGCACCCTGGTCGGCGACCCGGCGATGGCGTTGAAGGGGCTGGCCGAAGAGGTCGGCGCCCCGCTCATCATCGTCGGCACGCGCCGCCGCGGCTTCGGCGAGTCCGTCCGCGAGTTCTTCACCGGGTCGGTGGCCGCCCGCCTGGCGCACCGGCAGCACCGCCCGGTGCTGGTCGTGCCGCTCCAGGAATCGCTGAGCGACGACGTCCCCTGGGCCGAGTAGTCAGCGCCCGCCGAGCGCCCGGCGCACCCGGTCGGCGGCCGCATCCACCGCGTCGGCGAGGTCGTCGATGACGTTGCTCGTGATCTCGCCGCCCCGTGCCGCATGACTGCGCAGGTCGGTGCGCACCCGCGCCCGGAACTCGGTCATCGCCACGTCGGCCCGGTGGAGCTGCTCCCGGGTGCGCGCGCGGGGGTCGGTGTGCTCCGCCGGCTCGGGCTCCGCATCCCGCTCCGCGGCGGCGGCAGCGGCGAGATCGGCACGCAGGCTCTTCATCGCCTCCTTGACGCTGCCGCGCACCTGATCGGCGATGAGCCGGACCGAGTCGGCGAGGTCCGCCTCGATGCCGGCGAAGTCGTCGGCGCGCGCTGCGACCTCGGCCCGGCCTGCCGCGGTGATCTCGTAGACCGTCTTGCGGCCGTCGACGCGCTTGGTGACGAGGCCCTCCTCTTCGAGCTTCGCCAGGCGAGGGTAGATCGTGCCGGCGCTGGGCGTGTAGGTGCCGCCCGTCCGGTCGGAGAGGGCGTGGATGAGGTCGTAGCCGTGCCGCGGCTCCTCGTCCAGGAGGTTCAGCAGGTACAGCCGTAGGTCGCCGTGGGAGAAGACGGGGGCCATCTCAGGCCTCCTCGGATGCGCGGCGGACGACCGTGATGGCGCCCGAGACCGAGTTCGCCCGCACGTCGGCGAAGCTGCCGCTGGTGTCGCCCGAGGTGTGCGTCACCGCGCTGCCGAAGCCGGCCTTCCCGGAGTGCATGACCCCGTCGACCTGCACCCTGCCGCTGACGCTGCGCACCACGTAGTTCGCGGGGTAGCCGTCGTCGAGTCGCACCGTCGTCCCCCCGGAGACGGTGTTCACGCCGATGCGGTGCACCGGTCCTCGTGCATCGATCAGCGTCGCACCGGACACCGTGTCGATCGTCACAGCGGCGAGCTCGCCGGTGACGGCGACGTCGCCGGAGACGCTGTTCGTCGAGAGCGAGCCGATCACCTCACGCGCCTGGAGGTCGCCGGAGACCGAGTTCGCGCTGAGGTCCCCCTCCAGCCCGTCGACGATGAGATCGCCGGAGACGGTGTTGAGC
>JAEZSU010000235.1 GCA_023421635.1 Actinomycetes bacterium
GCGCGGTGCTGCGGATGCTGCGTGCCGCCCCCGACCACGCGGTGCCGCTGGAGGCGGTGCTTCCGGAGTGGGCCGACCCGCTGCAGCGGGACCGGGCCGTGGACTCCCTCATCGCGGACGGCCTGG
The DNA here is from genome assembly GCA_023421635.1 of Actinomycetes bacterium. Classification (GTDB taxonomy): domain Bacteria; phylum Actinomycetota; class Actinomycetes; order Actinomycetales; family Microbacteriaceae; genus Microbacterium. The sequence goes on from JAEZSU010000235.1 coordinate 127, forward strand.
CCGAGGCCGTCGACGGGACGCTGCGCCTCCCCCGCTGACCCGGGCCGTCAGTCCTCGAAGGCGCCGTAGACCTCGAGCGTGTTGGCGGCGAGCTGCGCGCACAGCTCGTCCACGTCCAGGCCGAGTTCCGCGGCCATGAACCGCACCGTCACCGGTACGAGGTACGGCGCGTTCGGCCGTCCGCGGAAGGGCGTCGGGGTGAGGAACGGCGCATCCGTCTCGACGAGGATCCGCTCGCGCGGGGTGACCGCGAGCGCGTCGCGGAGGTTCTGCGCGTTCTTGAACGTCACGTTCCCCGCGAAGGAGAGCCAGTAGCCGCGGTCGGCCGCGATCCGCGCCATCGCCTCGTCGCCCGAGAAGCAGTGGAACACGGTCCTCTCCGGCGCGCCGACCCGTTCCAGGGTCTCGAGGACGGCGTCGTGCGCGTCGCGGTCGTGGATCTGCATCGCGATGCCGTGCCGCTTCGCGATGTCGATGTGCGCCTCGAAGCTGCGGAACTGCGCGGGCAGCCCCTCCTCCCCGGTGCGGAAGAAGTCGAGCCCCGTCTCGCCGACCGCGCGCACCCGGGGCTGCGCCGCGAGCTCATCGATCACCGCGATCGCCTCATCGAGCCGCCCCGCGGTCTCGTACACGGGCGCCTCGTTCGGATGGACGGCCACGGCGGCGAGCACCCGCGGGTGGGATGCGGCGGCCCACGCCGACCACCGGCTCGACTCGATGTCGCCGCCCGCCTGCACGACCCCTGCGATACCGGCCTCCGCCGCACGCGACAGCTGCTCGTCGAGCGCCATCGACACCTCGCCGTCCTCGATCTCGAGGTGACAGTGGTTGTCGTACACCGCCACCGCGAGCGGCTCGGGCACCGGCGGGTAGGACACGTCCCGCGTGCCCTTCTCGCGCTGGCGCACGTACTGGCTCGGGTCGGTCGTGCCGTCCGCGCTCACGTCAGGCGTTCTCGATGCGGGGGAACAGCGGTGCGAGGCCGTTGACCGAGCTGCCGGGGCGCAGCGCACCCCACTGGCCCGCCTCGCGCAGCGGCTGGTCCTGGAGCCGGCCGATCGACTCGGCGGCGCCGAGCGCGACCCACAGTTTCTCGGTCGCCACCGGCATGACCGGCGAGAGCAGGACGGTCAGCGCACGCAGGCCCTCCGCAGCGGTGTAGAGCACCGTGCCGAGCCGGGCGCGTTGTGCCTCGTCCTTGGCGAGCGCCCACGGCTCCTGCTCGGTGATGTACCCGTTCAGCGCGTCGACGATCGTCCAGATGGATGCGATCGCCTCGTCGATGCGGAACCGTTCGACGGCCGCATCCGCCGTGGTGACCGCGTCGGCCACGACCTGCTGGATGTGCAGCTCGGCGTCGGTGTACGCGGCGGGCGGCGGCACAATGCCCTCGAAGTACCGCTCGATCATGGCGACCGTGCGGGAGGCGAGGTTGCCGAAGCCGTTGGCGAGCTCGGCCTGGTAGCGCGCGGCCAGGTCCTCCCACGAGAACGAGCCGTCCTGGCCGAAGGCGATGGCCGAGAGGAAGTAGAACCGGTACGCGTCGGAGCCGAACACGTCGGTGATCTCGGTGGGCGCGATGCCGGTGAGCTTCGACTTCGACATCTTCTCGCCGCCGACGAGCAGCCAGCCGTGCGCGAAGACGCCCTTGGGCACCTCGAGGCCTGCTGCCATGAGCATGGCGGGCCAGATGACGGCGTGGAAGCGGAGGATGTCCTTGCCGACCGCGTGATAGGCGGGCCAGCGACGGTCGAACTGCTCCTCGTCGACGCCGTAGCCGACGGCGGTGGCGTAGTTCAGCAGCGCGTCGACCCACACGTAGATGACGTGCGTGTCGTCCCACGGCACCTTGATGCCCCAGTCGAACGCGCTCCGCGAGATGGACAGGTCCTTCAGGCCCGACCGCACGAACGAGATGACCTCGTTGCGAGCGGACTCGGGGCGGATGAAATCGGGACGCTCGCGGTAGAGCTTCAGCAGCGGCTCGGCGAACTCGCTCAGCTTGAAGAAGTAGTTCTTCTCCTGCAGCAGTTCCAGCGGCTTGGAGTGGATGGCGCAGACCTTCAGGCCCTCGAACTCGCCCGCGCCGTCGGCGATCTCCGCCTCCGGCTTGAACTCCTCGCACCCGACGCAGTAGAGCGCCTCGTACTCGCCGGCGTAGATGTAGCCGCGGTCGTAGATGGCCTGCACGAAGCGCTTGACGCCCTCCTCGTGCCGCTCCTGCGTGGTGCGGATGAAGTCGTCGTTGGCGACGTCGAGGGTCCGCAGCAGCGGGAACCACGCCTCGCCGACGAGCTTGTCGACCCACTCCTGCGGGGTCACGCCGTTCGCGGCGGCGGCACGCAGCATCTTCTGCCCATGCTCGTCCGTGCCGGTCAGCATCCAGGTGTCGTCACCCGCCTGCCGGTGCCAGCGCGCGAGCGTGTCGACGGCGACCGTCGTGTACCCGTGCCCGATGTGCGGCACATCGCTCGGGTAGTAGATCGGCGGCGTGATGTAGAAGGAACGGCCGTTGCTCACCCGTCGATTCTAGGCGGGCGGGCAGGCTCCGCCGGCGACCGTCAACGGCGGACGGCGAGCGCCGCCTGGTACAGCTCGCGCGAGGAGTGGCCGGTGTGGGCGGACACCTCGCCCGCAGCGTCCTTCAACCGCATCCCGTCGCGGGTGAGCTCGAGCACCTGGGTGACCGCGTCCGGGAAGGGCAGCGCCTGCGCGGCCGCGCCCGCCACGACCACGACGATCTCGCCGCGCACCCCCTCGGCCGCCCAGTCGGCGAGCGCGGCGAGCGTGCCGCGGCGCACCTCCTCGTGGAGCTTGGTGAGTTCGCGGCAGACCGCGGCGCGCCGGTCGGGCCCGAACCCCGCGGCGAGGTCGGCGAGGGATGCGGCGAGGCGGGCCGGGCTCTCGAAGAACACGAGCGTGCGGCGCTCGGCGGCCATGGATGCGGCGAGCGCCTGCCG
>JAEZSU010000237.1 GCA_023421635.1 Actinomycetes bacterium
GGCACGCTCGTCGCGGTCGCGCACGGCGGCCTCATCCGCGAGGTGCTCACCCACGCGAGCGGCGGCGCCTTCCCGGAGCCCGGCACCCGCATCCCCAACGGCTCGGTGCACGAACTGCTCGTCGAGCGCGAGCGCGTCCGCCTCGTGTCCCACGCGGTCGTATGAGCGAGTCCGACGGGTCGGAGGAGCGCCGCGCCAGCCGGCGCGACTTCCTCCGTGTGGGCGGGCTCACCCTCGGCGGCCTCGTCGTCGGCGGTGGTGCCGCGGCGACCGTCGCGGCCGTGACCTCGCAGCCCGCCCCGACCGCGACCCGCGAGCCCGGCTTCGAGCACGTCGTCGTGCTGATGGGCGAGAACCGTTCCTTCGACAACCTGCTCGGACAGCTCTACACCCCCGAGAGCCTGCCCGCCGGGTCGGCGTTCGAGGGACTCGCCTTCGGCGACTACAGCAACACCGCCCCGGACGGCACCGTCATCCCCGCGCACGTCTACACCGGCGCCACGGATGCGATCATGTCCTCGCCCGATCCCGATCCCGGCGAGACGTACCCGCACGTGAACACGCAGCTGTACGGGACCATCGACCCGCCGGCCAACGAGGACGCGTGGCGCAACGGCATCGCAGCCCCGTACAACACGCCCGGCGCCGGCGCCGAGGCCACCATGGGCGGGTTCGTCCGCGACTACCGGGTCAACTACCGCATCACCAAGAGCGGGGCGGAGCCGACCCCGGAGGAGCTCGCAGTCATCATGGGCGGGTTCTCACCGGCGATGCTGCCGGTCCTGTCGACCCTCGCCCGCGGGTTCGCGGTGTTCGACCACTGGCATGCGGCGGTGCCCAGCCAGACCTACTGCAACCGGTCGTTCTTCCATGCCTCGACCTCGCACGGGTTCGTCACCAACGCCGACGGCGGACGCGCGAAGTGGCTGGACGTGTCTCCCTACCCCACGATCTTCAACCGGCTCGAGGACGCCGGCGTCTCGTGGCGCATCTACTTCGACGAGATGCAGCTCGTGTCGCTGACCGGGATCCTGCACACCCCCGCGCTCGAGCAGTACTGGCGTACCGGGCACTTCGCCTACATGACCGACTTCTTCCGCGACGCGCAGGAGGGGACCCTCCCCGCCTACGCGTTCATCGAGCCGCGGCTCGTCTACAACCACAACGACTTCCACCCGCCGGTCGGCCAGATCCGGGAGAGCCGCGCCGACGGCACCGAGGTGTACGACTCCGCGATCTCCGACGTCCGCGCGGGCGAGGCGCTCGTCGCCTCCGTGTACGACGCGATCCGCACCTCGGACACCGCCGACGGTTCGAATGCGCTCAACACCCTGCTGCTCATCACCTTCGACGAGCACGGCGGCACGTACGACCACGTGGTTCCGCCCGCCGCGACCCCGCCCGACCCCGGCGCACCGGCCGGCGAGATGGGGTTCACCTTCGACCGGCTGGGCCTGCGCGTCCCGACGATCGCGGTCTCCGCGTACACCCGCGCGGGCACGATCATCTCCGACGAGATGCACCACGCCGCCGTGGTGTCGACGCTGTGCCGGCTGCACGGCCTCGAGCCGCTCACCGACCGGGACCGCGACGCGCGCGACCTGTTCTCGGTCGTGAACCTCGACACGCCACGGCACCCCTCCACCTGGCCGACCGTGAACCCGGCCTACGTGCCGCCCCTGCAGGACGAGGATGCGGTGGAGGACCTCAAATCCTCCCCTCGACCCCTCACCCCGCCGGCACAGGGACTCCTGGGCTTGCTGCTGGCGAAGTACGGCGGATCGGACGCGCCCGAGCCGACCACCTACGCGGATGCGTACAAGATCCTCATCCGGCACGGCCAGGGCCTGTTCGGCGCACCGGACCAGGCCTCCACCCCGCTCGACTGAGCGTCACCCTTCCAGCAGCGCCCGGCCAGGGTCGCGCAGCAGGGACGCGACGTCGCGGAGGAACCGCGCTGCCTGGGCCCCGTCGACGATGCGGTGGTCGAACGAGAGACTCAGGGTCAGCACGTCGCGCAAGGCCACCTGGCCGTCGTGCTCCCACGGGCGGCGGCTGAGCGCACCGACCGCGAGGATGCCGGACTCGCCGGGGTTCAGGATGGGTGTCCCGCCGTCGAGCCCGAGTGCCCCCACGTTCGAGAGGGAGAACGTACTGCCCGTCAGCGAGCCCGGTGCGGTGCGCCCGGCTCTGGCCGTCTCGGCGAGCGTCCGCAGCGACGCCGCGAGCGCAGGGAGCGGGAGCGTGTCGGCGTCGCGGATCACGGGGACGAGCAGGCCGCGCTCGGTCGCGGCGGCGACGCCGAGGTGGACGGCGCCGTGCTCGACGATCGCCTCGCCCTCCTCGTCCCAGCTGGCGTTGAGCGAGGGGGTTCGTCGCAGCGCCAGCACGGCCGCTCTGGCGACGACGGCGAACGGGCCGATCTTCGCGTTCGCCAGGTCGGGGTCGGTGCGCCAGCGGGCAAGGAGCTCCGCGGTCGCGGTCGCGTCGACCGTGAGGAATGCCGAGGCGTGCGGCGCGGTGAAGGCGCTACGCACCATCGCCTCGGCGGTCGCCCGGCGGACGCCCCGGACGGGGATGCGGCGGTCCGCCCTCGCACGGACGGGCCTCGGATCGGGCCCGGGGCCGCTCCCCCAGATCCGTGGCCGGCGCCGCGGCGG
>JAEZSU010000346.1 GCA_023421635.1 Actinomycetes bacterium
GCCGGGTTCAAACCCGCCGCGGCCGGCATCGCCCCCTGACCGCCGCGGCCGGCGGGTCCGGATGGGAAGATGGACGCATGCGCATCCACATCGCCACCGATCACGCCGGTCTCGAGTTCTCCACCCGACTGCTGCACCACCTCGCCGCCGCGGGGCATGAGGTCGTCGACCACGGTCCGATCGAGTACGACGCGCTCGACGACTACCCGGCGTTCTGCATCCGCGCCGCCCAGGCCGTGGTGCGCGACCAGGCCGCCGGCATCGAGGCGCTCGGCGTGGTCTTCGGCGGCTCGGGCAACGGCGAGCAGATCGCGGCGAACAAGGTACGGGGCATCCGTGCCGCGCTGGTGTGGAACCTCGCGACCGCCGAGCTCGCCCGCGAGCACAACGACGCGAACGTGATCGCGATCGGCGCCCGTCAGCACACGTTCGAGGAGGCGGCGAGCTTCATCGACCGCTTCATCCAGACCCCGTTCTCGTTCGACGAGCGGCACGTCCGCCGCATCGGCCAGATCGCCGCGTACGAGACCGACGGCTCGCTGCTGCCCGACCCGCGCGACGGCGCCGCCGACGTGCTCGCCGCCGAGACCAGCAGCTTCGACCCGGAAGCGGGCTGATGCCGGAGGGGCATTCCGTCCACCGCATCGCGCGCCAGTTCGACCGGAACTTCGTCGGACGGCGCGTCGCCGCATCCAGTCCGCAGGGGCGCTTCACCGAGGGCGCGGCGCTCCTCGACGGCCGTGAAGCGGTCGAGGCCCGTGCCGTGGGCAAGCAGATGTTCCTCGGGTTCGAGGGCGACCTCTGGCTGCGCGTGCACCTCGGCCTGTACGGCGCGTGGGACTTCGCCGGCGAGATCCAGGCCGACCCCACGATCGCCTCGGCGAACGGGCGTATGGGCCAGACGAACCAGCGCGGCACCGTGCTGCCGGACGAGACGATCATGGATGCGGCGGGGGAGAACTCGCTGACCTCCATCGGGGCGCCGAGGCGCACCCGCGTGCACGTGCGGATGTCCGAGCAGACGACCGGGCTGCCGGCCGAGGGGCCGGAGTGGCCCCCCGCCGTCGTCGGGCAGGTGCGGCTGCGGCTGCTCACCGATGTGACGTGCGCGGACCTCCGCGGCCCGACCGCGTGCCAGTTGCAGACCCCGGACGAGATGCTCGCCACGATCGCGAAGCTCGGCCCCGACCCGCTCGTGGGCGACCCGGCCGAGGGCGAGGAGCGCTTCGTCGCCGCGGTGCGGAAGAAGGGCACGCCCATCGGGCTGCTGCTGATGGACCAGAACGTCGTCAGCGGCATCGGCAACGTCTATCGCGCGGAGATGCTCTTCCGCGCCCGGCTGAACCCCCACACGCCGGGCAAGCAGGTGCCGGAGGACGTGGCCCGGGAGCTGTGGCGCGACTGGGTGCGGCTGCTGGCGATCGGTGTCGAGACCGGCCAGATGATGACGATGGACGATCTCACCCCGGACCAGTGGCGCGCGGCGATGGCGCACCGCGACGACCGGCACTGGGTCTACCACCGTGCCGGCGAGCCGTGCCGGGTCTGCGGCACGAACATCGTGCTCGAGGAGATGGGTGCCCGCAAGCTCTACTGGTGCCCGCGCTGCCAGGCCTGACTTCGTCCGCATCCCGCATCCCCGCATCCCGCATCCCGCATCCCGCGTCCTGTGTCGCCTCCACCCCTCTGTCGACTTGCCCTCTATGTACGCGCCTGGGGGCGTTTCGCGTACATCTGAGGCAAGTCGACAGGGGGTGGGGTGGGGAGGGGCGTCGCGCGAGGGGTGGGGAGGGGGCGTCGCAACAGGGCGACCCCGCACGCGTGAGGGGCGCGAGGATGCGGCCGTAGGGTGGGTGCATGCGGCAGAACCCGAGTTTCGCGCTCACCGACGTCGGCGAATTGCGGCGGCTCATCCGCCTGAACCCCTGGGCCACGCTCGTGAGCCACACCGACGACGGACTCGTCGCGTCGCACTACGCCGTGCTGCTCGACGACGACCGCGACGACCTGACGATCGTGGGCCACGTCGGCAAGCCCGACGACCTCATCCACGGCCTGGGGGAGCGGGAGCTCCTCGTCGTCATCCAGGGGCCGCACGGGTACATCTCGCCCGGCTGGTACGGCGACGTGCAGAGCGTCCCCACCTGGAACTTCGTCTCCGCGCACCTTCGTGGCATCCCGGAACTCCTCCCGCCCGAGGAGAACCTGCGCGTGCTCGACCGCATGGTCGCCGCCTTCGAGCAGCGACAGCCCGAACCGCGGATGCTGTGGGAGCGCCCGAACGACCCCGCCTACGTCGAGCGGCTCGAGCGGGGCACGGTCGGCTTCCGCCTGACCCCCACCTCGGTGGTCGCGAAGCGCAAGCTCAGCCAGAACCGTCCGGCGGAGGTCGTCGAGCACATCATCGGCGAGCTCGACGGCGACGGCGCGTTCGCGAACCCCGCGCTCGCCGCCGAGATGCGCCGCGCGCTCGACGCCCGGCCCACGCCGTGATCGCCCACGGCGAGACGGCGCAGACCGTCACCGGCGTGCGGATCACCGGCCCCGGCAGCGAACTGCTGCCGGACGAGGGACCGTTCGACGTCTTCCTCCGGGGCGGTCGCATCGCCGACATCGCCCCGGCCGGCGCGCTCCGCCCGGTCGGCCCCGTGCTCGAGGGGGACGGTGCATGGATGCTGCCCGGCCTCTGGGACCACCACGTGCACGTCACGCCGTGGGCGCTGGCGAGCGAACGCGTCGCGCTCGGGCAGGCTGCATCCGCCGCCGAAGCCGCGCGCATCATGTCGGCCGCCCCCGCCGGGCAGGACGGGCGCCGTGTCGGGACCGGCTTCCGCGATGCGTTCTGGCCGGACGCCCCGACGCTCGAGCTGCTGGACGCCGCGACCGGCGAGGTGCCCACGTATCTCGTGAACGCCGATGTCCACAGCGTGTGGCTGAACTCCGCCGCGCTCCGGCGGGAGGGCATGCGCGCCGACGACGGGATGCTGCGCGAGGAGCCCGCGTTCGAGGTGTCGCGCCGGTTGAACGACCTCGACCCCGCGCTCGTGGATCCGCTGGTCCGCCGGATGGCGCAACGCGCCGCCGCCCGAGGCGTCGTCGGGATCGTCGATCTCGACATGACGTGGAACGAGGAGGCATGGCAGCGCCGCGTCGCCGCAGGCTTCGACGTGCTCGCGGTGCGCTTCGGGATCTACCCGCAGCACCTGGACCGGGCGATCGGACTGGGCCTTCGCACCGGGGAACGCCTGCGCGGGGCGGCCGACGACCTGGTGCAGGTCGGCTCGTTGAAGGTCATCACGGACGGCTCGCTCGGCACCAGGACCGCCGCGTGCAGTCATCCCTACCCGGAGGGCGACCACGGGATGCTGACGGTCGCGGCGGCGGAACTGCTCGACCTCGTGACCCGTGCGACGGCCGCCGGCATCGGCAGCGCGATCCACGCGATCGGCGACGTCGCCGTGACCCAGGCCCTCGACGCCTTCGCCGTCACCGGGGCGTGGGGCACGCTCGAGCACGCGCAGCTGGTTGCCCACGCCGATCTGCCCCGGTTCGCGCGCCTCGATGTGGCTGCCAGCGTGCAGCCCGAGCACGCGCTTGACGACCGCGACCTGACGGACACGATCTGGGCGGCCCAGACGGCGCTCGCGTATCCGCTCCGTTCGCTGCACGAC
>JAEZSU010000056.1 GCA_023421635.1 Actinomycetes bacterium
ACATCGACGGGCTTCTCGGTGGAGGGTGCCTCGGGAGCGGCCTCGGCGGCAGCAGGGGCCTCGTCGCCGATGCGTGCCAGTGCGGCACCGACGGCAACCGTCTCGTCCTCCTGCACCAGGATCGCCTGCAGCACACCGGCGACGGGGGAGGGGATCTCGGTGTCGACCTTGTCGGTCGAGATCTCGAGCAGCGGTTCGTCGACGGCGACCTCGTCACCGACCTGCTTGAGCCAGCGGGTGACGGTGCCCTCGGTCACGCTCTCGCCCAGCTCGGGGAGCACGACCTCGCGGCCACCGGATGCGGCGGGCGCGGCAGGAGCCTCGGCGGCCGGCGCAGGCGGGGGCGTCTCGGCGGGGGCCTCCGCGGCGGGAGCCTCAGCGGCGGGGGCCTCGGGCTCGGCGGGAGCAGACGATGCGCCGCTGCCGTCGCCGATCTTCACGAGGACCGCACCGACCTCGACGGTCTCGTCCTCCTGGACGAGGATCTCCTCGATCACGCCGGCGACCGGCGAGGGGATCTCGGTGTCGACCTTGTCCGTCGAGATCTCGAGCAGGCCCTCATCCACCGCGACGGTGTCGCCGACGTTCTTGAGCCAGCGGGTGACCGTTCCCTCGGTGACGCTCTCGCCGAGAGCGGGGAGGACCACGGAAGTGCTCATGGCATTTGCTCCTTCTAAGACGTTGTCGTTCTAGCTTAGTGATCTGTGCGGGTCAGAGCGTGTGCAGCGGCGACCCGGCCAGCGCGAGGAACGCCTCGCCGAGTGCCTCGCTCTGCGTGGGGTGGGCGTGCACGAACGGTGCGATGTCCTCCGGGTGCGCGTCCCAGCCGATGACGAGCTGGGCCTCGGTGATGAGTTCGCCCACGCGGGCGCCGATCATGTGCACGCCGACCACCGGGCCCCCGACGCGGCGGATGACCCGCACCGTGCCGGCCGTCCCGAGGATCTCGCTGCGGGCGTTGCCGGCGAGGTTGTAGTCGACGACGGCGACGGCGTCGGCGCCGAAGCGCTCCTGCGCCTGTGCCAGCGTCACGCCGACCGAGGCGAGCTCCGGCTGCGAGTAGGTGATGCGCGGGACCAGTTCGTCCGACACGACCGCGGGCGTCCGTCCCGCGATGCGCTCGGCGACGGCGATCCCGTGCTGGAATCCGCGATGCGCGAGCTGAGGCCCGGGCACGATGTCGCCGACCGCCCAGATCCCTGGAACGCCCGTGCGCAACTGCTCGTCCACGACGACGAATCCGCGGTCCACCTGCACGCCCGCATCCTCGAGTCCGATGCCATCGATCGCCGGGACCCGGCCGATCGCCACGAGGAGACGGTCCGCGCGCAGCGTCTCGCCCCCCTCGAGGGTCACCGTCACGGCCGTGTCGTCCTGCGACACCTCCGCCACCCGGACGCCGGTGCGCGCCGAGATGCCGCGCTTTCGGAACGCGCGCTCCAGGCCCTTCCGCAGGGTCTCGTCCTCGTTCGGGACGAGGCTCGGCAGCGCTTCGACGATGGTGACCTCAGCACCCAGCGAGCGCCACATGCTCGCGAACTCGACGCCGATCACGCCGCCGCCCAGCACGATCACATGTTCGGGCACCTCCGCCAGTTCGAGCGCGGTCTCACTGGTGAGGATGCGGCCGCCCGGGGTGACGCCCGGCAGGTCGCGCGTGCGTGCGCCGGTGGCGACGACGATGTCCGGCGCCTCGAAGACCTCGTCGCCCACCCTGACCCGGCCGGGCGCCTCGATCCGGCCCTCACCGGTGACGACGATGATGTGCCGGGCTGCGAGCAGGCCCTCGAGTCCCTTGTGCTTCTTCGACACGATGCCGCGGCGGAACGCCTGTGCCGCATCCATGTCGATGCCCTGGAGCGAGGCGCGGACGCCGACGGATGCCGCCTCGCCCACGGTGTCGGCGACCTCGGCGACGTGCAGCAACGCCTTCGTCGGCACGCATCCGCGGTGGAGGCACGTGCCGCCCACCTTGTCGCGTTCGATGAGGACGACCTGCTTGCCGAGTTCGGCGGCGCGCAGCGCGGTCGCGTACCCGGCGCTGCCGCCGCCCAGGACGATGATGTCGGCGCCCACGTCAGGCCTGCCCGCGCAGCAGTTCGAGGAGGCTCCGCACCGCGGCGCCGGTCGCGCCCTTCTCGGTAAATCCGTACGCGCCGCCCTTGTGCCAGCCGGAGCCGGCGATGTCCAAGTGCACCCACGGGATGCGGGGCGCGTCATCGGCGTCGGAGGTGCGGCCGACGAAGCGGCGCAGGAACAGTCCGGCGAACAGGGAGCCGCCGGCCGGGTCGCCGATCTTCGCGTTCACGAGGTCCGCGATGGGGGAGTCGAGCTCATCCTCCATGTCGTCGGGGAGGGGGAGGCGCCAGGCCGGCTCCCCGGCGCGTTCCGCCGCGGCGAGGTACTCGGCAGTCGCGTCGTCGTCGCCCATGACGCCGGTGATGCGCATGCCCAGGGCGACGATCATCGCGCCGGTCAGGGTCGCGACGTCGACGATGAGGTCAGGCTGGTCCCGGCTCGCAGCGACGAGGCCGTCGGCGAGGACCAGACGGCCTTCCGCATCGGTGTTGAGCACCTCGACGGTCGTCCCGTCCAGCATCCGCAGCACGTCGCCCGGCCGGATGGCGTTGCCGGACGGCATGTTGTCGGAGATGCAGAGGTACGCGGTCACCCCGACCGGCAGGCTGAGCTGCGCTGCGGCGCGGACCACGGCGAGCGCGACCGCCGCGCCGCACATGTCGTCCTTCATGCCGACCATGGAGGCGGCGGGCTTCAAGGAGAGGCCGCCGGTGTCGAAGGTGATGCCCTTGCCGACGACGGCGACCTGCCGTGCGGCGCCCTCCGGCCGGTAGTCCAACCGCACGAAGCGCGGCGGCCGGTCCGAGCCCTGACCGACGCCCAGGATGCCGCCGAAGCCCTGCTCTGCCATGGCAGCCTCATCGAGCACCGTCACCTCGACCGGCAGCCCCTCGACCTCCGCGACGGCCCGGCGGGCGAGATCGTCCGGCCCGAGCCACTCGGCCGGGGTGGAGGTGAGATCTTTCACGAGTGCGACGGCGCCCGCGACCACGTCGGCCGCGCTCGCGTCGTCCGCGGTGGCGGCGTCGTCGAGCAGGATGACCCGGCTCGCGCGAGCGGCGGGCGCGGTCGTCTTGTAGCCCTCGAACCGGTAGCCGCCGAGTCCTGCGCCCTCCAGCAGCGCACGGGCGCCGCCGTTGCTCGCAGGCGCCCAGAGGGCGACCGTCTCGGATCCGGTCAGCTGGCGGATGCCGGCGCCCGCGGCCGTGCGGAGCGCCGTGTCGTCCGCATCCGGGCCCGCGCCGACGACCGCGACGGGGCCGTCGAACAGGTCCGGTGCATCGATCCGCAGGTACGCACCGACCGCGCCGGAGAATCCGAGCCGGTCGAGCGTCGCGCCGAGCGGCGCCCACGCCTCGTCCTCGAAGAACGGATCCGCGGGCGGGGGGACCACCAGCAACGCGGCGTCGGCACCGGAGGTGCGCAGGTCGGACGGGGACACGGACAGCACGGGATACGGCATGTGCCCATCGTAGGCGGATGCCCTGGGCCGCCCCTGGGCAGGCCCAGGACTCGTAGCATGGACCCATGCCCATCGACCTTCCCGTGTTCGAGCCCGCGGAACCGCTTCCGGCCGTGCCGGCCGGCATCCCGCTCGTGGTGCTGCTCACCGGGTTCACGGATGCGGGGTCCGCCGTCTCGCAGACGGTGTCGTACTTCCGCGACGAACTGACCCACACCGTGGTGCGTCGGTACACGAACGACGTGCTGCTGGACTACCGCGCACGCCGTCCGCTCATCGCGTTCGACACCGACCACCTGACCGACTACCGGCCGCCGCGGCTCGAGCTCACGCTCACGCGCGACGCCCTCGGGCAGCCGTTCCTGGTGCTGGCCGGCTACGAGCCCGACTTCGCGTGGGACGGCTTCGTCGCCTCCGTGCAGGAGTTCGCGCGCTCCGCGGCGGTGTCCTCCGTCACCTGGGTGCACGCCATCGGCATGCCGGTGCCGCACACCCGTCCGCTCGGCACCACCGTGTCCGGCAACCGCAGCTCGCTCGCGGAGGAGCACTCGGTGTGGAAGCCGCACACGCAGGTGCCCGCGACGGCGGGTCACCTGCTGGAGTACCGCCTCGCCGAGGACGGCGTCCCGGTCGCCGGCTTCGTGCTGCTCGTCCCGCACTATCTCGGTGACGCCGAGTACCCGGGCGCGGCCCTCGCCGCCCTCAGCAGCATCACCGCAGCCACCGGCCTGGTGTTCGCGACCGACGGGCTGCGCGACGACAACGAGGAGTTCCTCGGCAAGGTGGCCGAGCAGATCGGTGCCAGCGACGAACTGGAGGCGATGCTCCGCGGCCTCGAGGAGCGCTACGACGCCTACATGGCGGGGACGACCACCGGCACGCCGCTCCTTCATGAGGCGGACCTCCCGAGCGCGGATGAGATCGCCGCGGAACTCGAGCGGTTCCTCGCCAGCCGCGCCCCGGGCGACGACGACCGTCCTGGCCCGCTGAGCTGAGCCGCGCCCGTCGTCCGGGGAATGCCGAGGATCGCGTCGCCGTTGTGTTCTGTGCAGGGTCGACAAGATCCTCGCCCGCGTATGCGACAATGGAGGACCGACCCGTTGTCAATCGCTCCGATCCGCTCGCTGTGGACTTGACAAGGGTCTTACTGGTGTCCGGGATCGACCGCGGCACTCCCACCCGGTGAAAGGCGAACCGTGACTCCGAGCACGAAGACCGACAACCGCTCGCGCACCGCGACCGCGTCCCCCGAGGCGGATGCCGTGGACGAGGAGGCGGTGACGACGACCGCGCCGAAGAAGGCGCCCGCCAAGCGCGCCACGGCGAAGAAGGCCGCTCCGGCCAAGAAGGCCGCTCCGGCGAAGAAGACCACCAAGAAGGCCGCGAAGGGCGACGACTTCGAGGACGAAGACGTCGACATCGAGCCCGTCGTCGACGAGGCGGACGAGACCGACGAGGTCGAGGAGCCTGCTGCGCCCGCCAAGGGCAAGGGCAAGGACGACGAGGACGACGACGAGGAGGAGAGCACCAAGCCGGCGTTCTCCGAGCCGCTTCCCACCGGTGCCATCGTCATCTCGTCCAGCGACGACGACGAGGTCCCGGTCTACTCGACCCAGATCACCGGTGCGACGGCCGACCCGGTCAAGGACTACCTCAAGCAGATCGGCAAGGTGCCGCTGCTGAACGCGGCCGAAGAGGTCGAGCTCGCGATGCGCATCGAGGCGGGCCTGTTCGCCGAAGAGAAGCTGTCGAAGATGTCCGCTGCCGAGAAGTCGAGCCAGCTCGGCCTCGACCTGCAGTGGGTCGCCCGCGACGGCCAGCGCGCGAAGAGCCACCTGCTCGGCGCGAACCTGCGTCTCGTCGTCTCGCTCGCCAAGCGCTACACCGGCCGCGGCATGCAGTTCCTGGACCTCATCCAGGAGGGCAACCTCGGCCTCATCCGTGCGGTCGAGAAGTTCGACTACACCAAGGGCTTCAAGTTCTCGACGTACGCCACCTGGTGGATCCGTCAGGCGATCACCCGCGCCATGGCCGACCAGGCCCGCACCATCCGCATCCCGGTGCACATGGTCGAGGTCATCAACAAGCTCGCCCGCGTGCAGCGCCAGATGCTGCAGGACCTGGGCCGCGAGCCCACGCCCGAGGAGCTCAGCCGCGAGCTGGACATGACCCCCGAGAAGGTCATCGAGGTGCAGAAGTACGGCCGTGAGCCGATCTCGCTTCACACCCCGCTCGGCGAGGACGGCGACAGCGAGTTCGGCGACCTCATCGAGGACACTGAGGCGGTCGTGCCCGCCGACGCCGTCGGCTTCACGATGTTGCAGCGTCAGCTGGAGTCGCTCCTCGACTCGCTCAGCGAGCGCGAGGCGGGCGTCATCCGGATGCGGTTCGGTCTCGGCGACGGGCAGCCCAAGACGCTCGACCAGATCGGCGACACGTTCGGGGTCACCCGCGAGCGGATCCGTCAGATCGAGTCGAAGA
>JAEZSU010000071.1 GCA_023421635.1 Actinomycetes bacterium
GAAGGCGACCGAGACCCTCGAGATCTACGCACCCCTCGCACATCGCCTCGGTATCCAGGCGATCAAGTCGGAGCTGGAGGATCTGTCCTTCGCGGTGCTGCACCCGAAGCTCCACGCCGAGATCGAGAGCCTCGTGAAGCAGCGCACGCCGCAGCGCGAGGAGAACGTGCAGAACGTCATCGACTCGGTCGACGCCGATCTGCGGGAACTGCGCATCAAGGGACGCGTGGTCGGGCGCCCGAAGCAGCTCTACTCCGTCTACCAGAAGATGGTCGTGCGCGGCCGCGAGTTCGACGACATCTACGACCTCATCGGCATCCGCGTGATCGTCGGCACGGTGCGCGACTGCTACGCCGTCCTCGGTTCGATCCACGCGCGCTGGACGCCGCTTCCCGGCCGGTTCAAGGACTACATCGCCACCCCGAAGTTCAATCTCTACCAGTCGCTGCACACGACCGTGATCGGTCCGAGCGGGCGGACCGTCGAGATCCAGATCCGCACCAACGAGATGCACCAGCAGGCCGAGTACGGCGTTGCTGCGCACTGGAAGTACAAGGAGCGGATGGCCGGCGGCAAGGCCGACGGCAAGTCGGTGGATGCCGACATGGTGTGGCTCGCGCACATCTCCGACTGGCAGGCCGAGACGGCCGACCCGGGCGAGTTCCTCGATGCGCTCCGGTTCGAGATCGGTGCGAAGGAGGTGTACGTCTTCACGCCGAAGGGCCGTGTGATCGGCCTCCCGGCCGGCGCCACCCCGGTGGACTTCGCGTACGCCGTGCACACCGAGATCGGCCACCGGACGATGGGCGCGAAGGTCAACGGCCGCCTGGTGCCCCTGGAGTCGCAGTTGCACTCCGGCGACGTCGTCGAGGTGTTCACCTCGAAGAACCCGGATGCCGGCCCCAGCCAGGACTGGCTCGGGTTCGTCGCGAGCACCCGCGCCCGCAACAAGATCCGCGGCTGGTTCACCAAGGAACGTCGCGAGGAAGCGATCGAGCAGGGCAAGGAATCGATCGCCCGTGCCATGCGGCGTCAGAACCTGCCGCTGCAGCGCCTGATGAGCCAGGACTCGTTCACCGAGGTCGCCCAGCAGCTGAAGTACGAGGACGTCTCCGCCCTCTACGCCGCGGTCGGCGAGGGGCACGTGTCCACGCAGTCCGTGATCGAGAAGGTCACGGCGCTCGTCGCGGCCGACGAGACCTCGACCGGCCCGATCGACCTGCCGCACGTCGGCCGTGGCCGCGCACCCCGTGACGGCGACTCCGGCGTGCTGGTGCGCGGTGCGCCCGACATCCTCGTCAAGCTCGCGAAGTGCTGCACCCCGGTGCCGGGCGACGAGATCGTCGGCTTCGTCACCCGCGGCAGCGGCGTCTCGGTGCACCGCGCCGACTGCACGAACGTCAAGGCGCTCCGCTCCGACCCGGAGCGGTTGATCGACGTCGAGTGGGCGCCGACCTCCAAGAGCGTGTTCCTCGTGCAGATCCAGGTGGAGGCGCTCGACCGTTCCGGGCTGCTCAGCGACATCACCCGCGTCCTCAGCGAGCACCACGTCAACATCCTGTCGGCGACGGTCTCCACCTCGAACGACCGGCTGGCGATCAGCCGGTACGTGTTCGAGATGGGCGACACGGTGCACCTGGACCGGGTGCTGAACGCCGTCCGGCGCATCGACGCGGTCTACGACGTATATCGCGTCACATCGTCGTAGCCGACGCGCATTCGCGCAGGAGCGTCAGCCCGGTGCGTTTGCCCGGCACCCGCCCGCGCACCGTGAACCAGGCGACCGCTGCGTCCAGCGCGCCCGCATGCACCCGCGCGAGTCCGCGGATGAGCGCCGTCGCACCGGGCTCGGCGCCACGCGCCAGGTCGGCGATGGTCCTGGCGGGCGTCGTCAGCGCGATGCCGCCGAGCTGGAGCAGATCGGCGGCATCGATCCGAGGGTCCCGGTACACGTAGCGGGCATCGAGCCGCTGCCGCGTCCGCTGCGGCACCCGGCGCTGGATGCAGTGGCGCTCCGGCGGCTCTTCGCAGCCGCCCAGCACCCATGCGGCGCTCGCGTGGGTCGCAGCGACGTCGTCGCCGACGAGCGGTGCGAGGGACGCCGCGCGCAATGCCGCGGTCTCGACCGTGTCGGCCGGGACGAACCCCTCACCGAGCCGCACCAGGTGCCCGTCGAGGAGCGCGGCCATGAGCTCCGTCTCGGAGAGACGGTCGCCGCCGAAGTACAGGTAGGGGGAACCCACCCGGGAAGTGTGACACCCGGCCGTCCGCCGGTGGGGCGGAACGGCCGGGTGTGGACAGTGCGCGTCACCCGCGGGGCGGGGGAGGAGCGATCAGCCCCCGATGGCGCGGAGCCAGGCCTGGCGCGCCTCGAGCGCCTCGGTCGCCTTCGCGATCGCGCGCGTGTCGCCGGAGGCCCTCGCCGCATCCAGCTCGGCCTGCAGCTTCTCGATGGCATCCGTCAGCTGGCGCGTCATGTCGTTCGCGCGGGCCTTGGTCTCGGGGTTGTTCCGCTTCCAGTCGGCCTCTTCGCGGCCGCGGACCGACTGCTCGATCTTGCGCAGGTCGTCGTCGAGCGAGCGCTCCACGTCGCGCGGGAAGATCCGGCCGATCTCGTCCCACTCGCGCTGCACGGCCGTCAGCCGCTGTCGGGCGACGGCGAGGTCCTTCTCGTCCGGGATGCTGCGGGCCTGCTCGAGCAGCGCCTTCTTCTGCTCGATCCGCTCCTTCGACTCCTCGGCCTGGACGGCCTCGCGCTCACCGCGGGCGCTGTACAGCGCGTCGCCGGCGGCCTTGAACCGCGCCCACAGGGCGTCATCGACCTTCTTGCCGGCGCGGCCGGCGGCCTTCCACTCATCGAGCAGCGCGCGGTAGGCGGGGATGCCGTCCTCGCCCTGCGGTGCGAGCGCTTCGGCCCGCTCGACGAGACGGGTCTTGGCGTCGCGGGCCTTCTTGTGGGTGTCGTCGAGTTCCGCGTAGAACGCGCGGCGGTGCCGCTCCACCGTCGACCGGGCGTCGCGGAAGCGCGTCCACAGCTGCTGCGCGGTCGACTTCGGCAGTCGCGGCCCGTTCTGCTGGTGGGACTGCCACTGGTCGAACAGCTCGGTGAGCTCGGCGGACGCCTGCTTCCACTGGATGCTGCGCGGGTCGCGTGCGGCGAGGGCCTCGGCGCGCTCGACGAGCACGGTGCGCTCGGCGATCGCCGCGTCCACCGCCTCGCGTGCCGCGGCGGCCTCGGTGGCCGACGCCGCCTCGAGCGCGTCGGTGAGCGCCGCAAGGCGCGTCTGGAGCGAGGCCAGGTCGCCGACGGCGGCGGCGCCGTTCACCTTCTCGCCGACGGCGACGGCCGCCTGGCGGAGGTCTGAGGCGGAGGCACCGCCACGGCGGTGCCGCACCTCGAGCAGCGTCACCTCGGACGCGAGGTCCGTGTACTTGCGCTCGAAGTAGGCGAGGGCCTCCTCGCGGGTGCCGTCGGGGTACTGCCCCACGACGCGCCACTGGTCGCCGTCGCGGACCGAGACGGTCCCGTCGTCGTCCACGCGACCCCAGGGGGTGTCTTCGGAAATGTCGGAAGTGGACTCGTTCGCAGTCACTGGGTACCTCAGGCGGCTCACGTCGGCGGGCGGGCAATCGGACTCAGCCTAGCCCCCACGCGCAACGGATGTCGGTCTACTGCGACGGAAGGTCCGTGGCGCCGGGCGCCGGCTGGGGCGTCGAGGTTCCGCTGGGCGCCGGATCGGGCGCGTCGGTGCCGGACGTCGAGGCGAGCACCTGCCCGCCGATGACCGCGAGGACGAGCACCCCGCCCGCGATGCCCGCGATCAGGTCGTCCCGCCGCCGACGGCGGGCGAGACCGCGCTGGAACTCGAGCCGCGCCTGGTACCGGCGTGCACGTTCCCGTTCCTGACTGCGCGCCTTCGCGTTCGCACCAGCGCCCATGCGCCCTCCCAACGGGTCGTCGATCCGGACGAAACTCTAGGCGCCCGGGCGCGTCGGCGGCAAAGCGACCCGGCCGCCCGCCGTGGCCGCGCGTCGGTGGGGGCGGTTAGCCTGGATCCGTGACCTCATCCGCCGCGCTCTTCCAGGGCACCACCCCGCTGGCCGTGCGGATGCGGCCGACCTCGCTCGACGAGGTGGCCGGGCAGCGGCACCTGCTGCGGCCCGGTTCACCGCTGGTCGCACTGGCGGACCCGCAGAAGCAGTCGACGGGCGCGGTCTCCGTCATCCTGTGGGGTCCGCCCGGGACGGGCAAGACGACGCTGGCGCAGGCGATCGCGCGGTCCTCGGCCCGGCGGTTCGTGGAGCTGTCGGCGATCACGGCGGGGGTGAAGGACGTCCGTGAGGTCATGCAGGAAGCCCTGAACCAGCGCGACCTCTACGGGCAGTCGACGATCCTCTTCCTCGACGAGATCCACCGGTTCACCAAGGCGCAGCAGGACGCACTGCTGCCGGGGGTCGAGAACGGCTGGGTCGTCCTCATCGCCGCCACCACCGAGAACCCGTCGTTCTCGGTGATCTCGCCGCTGCTGTCGCGGTCGTTGCTCCTGACCCTCGAGATCCTGTCCGACGACGACCTCGGCTCACTGGTGGACCGGGCCGTGTCCGACCCGCGCGGACTCGCCGGCGGCGTCGAGCTCGAGCCCGCTG
>JAEZSU010000081.1 GCA_023421635.1 Actinomycetes bacterium
GACGCCTGACCGGATTCGCCCGGCGGGTGATGTCGAACGCGATCATGGATGCGGCCGCGCCGCTCGAGAGCGTCACCATCCACACGACGAGCAGCCACAGCGGCGCGCGGCCGGGCGAGAGGAGGACACCCGCGAGGGCGGCCGCCTGTGCGAGGACCGAAGCGACGGCGATGGCCGTGCGGCGCGCCGGCTGCGCCCCGGACAAGACACCCATGATCGGGGCGAGGACGACGCCGGAGAGCACGAACACGGTGATCATGACCCCCGCACTCGCGGTGTCCATCCCCTCGCCGTGGGTGAGGTAGGGGACGCCCCACAGGAGCGCGAAGGTCGTGCCCGCGAACGGGGTGACGAAGTGCACCCAGAAGGCGAGCCGGGTGCCGGGCTCGCGCACCGCGTCCGCGAGCAGCGCCGCCTGCCGCGGCGTGGCAGCATCCCGCGAGACGCGCACGATCGCGCGTTCACGGGTGACGAGCGCGTTCAACACCGCGAACACGATCAGCACCCCGCCCAGCACGCAGAATGCGGCCGGCCAGGACACGCTGTGCACGATGCCCGCCAGCACGGCGACGCTGAGGATCTGGCCCAGCTGGCCGATCTGCGCGGTCACCTGCTGCAGCAGCGGCACGCGCCGCGCCGGGAACCAGAGGGTGAGCAGCCGCAGCACGCTCGGGAAGATCATGGCGTCGCCGGCGCCGGTGAGCGCCCGGGCGAGGATCGCGGAGCCCGCGTCGGGGGCGAAGGCGATCCACACCGAGCCGCCGGCCATCATGAGCATGCCGGCGGTGACCACGATCCGCGAGCCGAACCGGTCGAGCAGGAGCCCGGCCGGGATCTGCATCCCGCCGTAGACCGCGAGCTGCAGCGTGGCGAACAGCGCCAAGGTGGAGGAATCCGCATCGAACCGCACCGCGACGTCCGTGCCGACGCCTGCGAGCGAGCTGCGGCCGACGATCGCGAGCAGGTACGTGAGCGACCCCAGGACCCAGATGATCCATGGCATCGCGCCGCGCACGCGCGCGTCGGTGACGGGGATCGAACCGGTGGCGGCGCCGAAGTCGGTCATGCGGACGGCTGGGGATGCGGGACGATGGCAGGGGGAAGCATCCCCTCGATCGTACGCCCGCCCGCGATCCCGGACCGTCGCCCGCGGGGTGCGGTCAGACCCCGCCGCCCCCGCCGCCACCGCCGCCACCGCCGGCAGAGCCGCCACCACTGGAGCCGCCCGAGGTGCTCGACGACGAGGCCGCACTCGTGGACAGCGACGCGATCCCCGACGAGAAGGCGGCGGCGCTGAACGCGCCCGTCCCGATGTACCAGCCGGGTGTGAGGTCGCGGTCTTCGTACAGGACGGCCAGGCGCTGCGCCCACTCCTTCTCCTGCCCGAACACCACCGCGTACGGCAGCAGCGGTTCGTAGATGCGCAGCAGCTGGCCGGCATCCGTGGTGTCGATGCGTTCGGCGCCGCGCGGGGACTGCAGCATCCGGATGCGGTCGGCCTCGGCCCACTCGATGAACTCCTGCAGGCCCTTCAGGTGGTCGCGCAGTTCCGCGCCCTCGCTCGAGAGCGGGCGGTGCCCGACGACGAAGAAGAAGAGGACGAAGGCGAGCGCCCCCAGCACGAGGAGGAGGACCGGCCACAGCGCATCCGAGCCGGCGTCGATCGAGAGGATGCCGCCGAGGACGGCGAGGCCGGCGCCGGCGGCCACCACGAGCCCCGGGAGCACCCGCGCCTTGGCGGGCACCCGCCGGTACAGCCCCCGCTTCGTGAGGCTCTTCGAGGCGTCGGAGAGGATCGACTGCGTCGCCTTCGCGAGGGCGCTGTTGCTCCCGCCGAAGTCGAATTCGGCACCCGGGGCGGCACCCGCACCGAAGAGGCCGTCGAGCAGCGCCCGACCGTTGCGGTCGGCGAGGGAGCGGTCGCCGAGCACGGCCTTCAGCCGCATCCCGCCGAAGAACTTCCGGTCCCCCTCGACGATGCGGATGCTGCCCACGACCGCCTGCTCGAGCACTTCGGCCGGCACGGCCTTCGACGTCTTGCCGAGGAACACCGCACTCGTGAGGGCATCGACGGCCGGTGGCTCGTACTGGGCGACGACGGTCGGGTGCCCGGGGGCGTCACGCAGCCGGCGCAGGCGCACCAGGACCGCCCAGACCATGCCGCCGAGCACGAGCGCGCCACCGGGCAGCTGCGCCCAGATGCCCGGGGAGGCCACATATCGGGAGTCGAACGGCGTGAAGGTGCCCGGCTCGAACCCGACCGCGATCGTCATCGTCTGGTACGGGTCGAGACCGGTGGCGGACGCGCTGACCGTGCCGCCGTCCGCGGTGATCCCGCACGGGTCGCTCGACCCGCTCGAGCCGACGTAGCAGGCCAGCTGGCCGGTGAGGGCGGCTGCGAGGTCGTCCTCCAGATGCAGGGTCGCGGTCACCTCGCCGAACGGCTGCGCCCAGTCGAGGCCGTTCACGTCCCAGTAGAACTCGTCCGCGCCGGTGTCGCCGAACCACCAGGTGACGTTCTGCAGCTCGTAGGTGAAGACGTAGGTCTGCTCGCCGTGGACGTACGAGTCCGCGCGGGAGGTCATGACGTAGACGCCGTCGTCGGACTCCGCCTCGGCGGCGCGGGGTTCCCCCGCCCCGTCGGTGATCGAGACGAGCTCGGGGAACAGCGGCTGCCCGTTGTAGCTGTCCGGGATGATCCGCCGCATGCCGCGGTTCTGGTCGGTGTCGGGGAACAGCGCGACGAACCGCTCCTCCACCAGCAACCGGCTCGTGCCGTCCTCCGCGCGGCTCAGGTGGTAGTCGACGGCGAGCCTGGAGAAGGTGAAGTCGTCGACGTCGGCGCGCACGACGCCCGCCGTCACCACGTCGGCGCGCGCCACGTCGGGGGCGCGCACGTCCGCCGCACTCGCCTGCGCGCCGCCGAGGACGAGCAGGAGGACCGCTCCGAGGGTCGTCAGCGCGGTCGCGCCGCGCCGCCACATGCTCCGCATGCCGCCAGGCTACGCGGTCGGACGCGTACGCTGAGAGCCATGACGGACCGCCGCCTCGCCATCGACGCTTGGGAGAGCCTGTTCCGGGCGCAGCATGAGATCTTCACCCTGGTGAGCGCGGATTTCACCGACAGCGGACTGTCCCAGGCCGAGTACGACGTGCTGCTGACGGTGACCCGTGCCCCGGGCATGACCTCGCGGCTGCGGGATGTCACCCGCAACATGCTCATCAGCCAGCCGAGCGTGTCGCGGCTCGTTGACCGCATGGTCGCATCGGGGCTCGTCACCAAGTGCGCCGACCCGGAGGACGGCCGCGGGGCCCTGGTGACGGCGACCGAGGAGGGGCTGCGCGCGTTCCGCGAGGTGGCCCGCATCCACGGCCGGTCGATCGTGGCGCGCATGTCGCGCCTCGACGACGAGGAGTTGCGGACCCTGCAGGCGCTGACGGCGAAGCTCCGTCCCGCGTGCGACGAGGCATGACGGGCAGCGCTCGCGGTGTGCTCTCGGTGTGGGCGCACTACGACGACGACCTGATCTTCGGCTGCCCGACGATCGACCGGGCGGTAGCTGCCGGCGCACCGGTCACGACCCTGTTCCTCACCGCCGGGGATGCTGGGCGCGACGCCGCGTACATCACTGCCCGCGAAGCGGGGCTGCGCGAGGCGTACGCCGTGATGCTCGGCCGCGCGCCGGACTGGCACGAGGTGTCGGTGCGCTTGGCCGGCATGCGGGCGCACGGGTGGGAGGCCGCCGACGCACCGATCCGGTTGCTGTCGCTGCGCCTGCCCGACGGCAGACCGAACGGATCGGGGTTCCCCGGCACCGGCCACCTCAGCCTCCGCCGCCTGCTCGAGGGCGACATCGACGCGATCACCGACGTGGACGGGGCGGCACCGACGGATGCGGCCGGGCTGGTGCAGGCGCTCGCGGCGGCGCTCCGCGCGCACGACGGCGCCCAGATGCTCGCCCACGCACCGCGGGTGGGGGGCGTCCTGACCGAACGCGACCATTCCGACCACTGGGCCACCGGGGCGTTCCTGCGCCGCGCCCTCAGCGAGCTCGGCATGGCCGAGGATGCGGTGTCCTGGCGGATCGGCTACCCCTCGGCGTCGCTGCCGCCCACGCTGGAGGGTGCCGACCTGGACCGGAAGGTGCGGATCTTCCGCGCGTACGCCGCCTACGACCCGGTGGTGGCCAGACCCGATGCAGCGGGCACGCTGACACTGCCAGGCTTCGGCGAGTGGCTCCGCCGCGAGTACGCGCTCGTCGACGGCGCTGCCGTCGCGGTGGCCTGAGCGGACGCCGTGTCGGCGCCGTGCCGCGCCGCGCCGCGCACCAGGGCGCGACGAACCACGTCGGCGAAGTCCGCCATGACCTTCTCCGGGGCGAAGTCCGCGGCGCGCAGCAGCGCCTGCTCGCTCATGCGCGCGCGGAGCACAGGGTCGCGGAGCACCGCGATCAGGGCATCGGCGAGCGCGTCGCTGTCGCCGCTCGGCACGAGGACGCCGGCGCCCGAGGCGAGCATTTCGCGCGGCCCGTACGGGACGTCGTAGCTGACGACGGGGCAGCCGCAGCCGAGTGCCTCGAGCGCGGCGAGGCCCTGTCCCTCGTACGCGCTCGCCTGCACCACGACCGCGCCGGCGCGGCAGGCGCCCACGTCGTCGACGTGCCCGTACAGGGTCACGCTGTCGGAGAGGCCGTGCGCGACGATGATGTCTTCCAGCTCCGGGCGCATCGGCCCCTCGCCGTAGATGTCGAGTCGCGCCCCCGGCACGGCCCGGAGCACCTGGTGCCAGGACCGCAGCGCGTGGTCGAGCCGCTTGCCCACCGCGAGCCGCGCCACGGCGACGACGCGCCCCGGCACCACGGGTGCGGGGTCGATGACCGCCGACGGCAGCGCGTTGGGCACGACCTCGTGCACCGGGTCCGGGCCGTACTCCGCGATCACGTCCTCGTACTGCTGGCGGGTCGGCCAGAGCACCGCGTCGAATCCGTCGAGCGCCGCGAACCAGCGCTGCCACAGCTGCATCGGGGCACCGTCGAGCCCGAGGTGGGAGGTGTGCACCGTGTGCAGCAGGCAGACCCCCTCGGGGTGCCAGCCGGCGAGGAGTTCGCCGAGCTGCCGGGATTCGCAGACGATCACGATCGGCAGGCCGGGGTCCGCCGCGCGGGATTCCGCCACCACGTGGTCGAGCCACGCGCGGTAGAGGCCGCCGAAGCCGGGGAGCGTCCGGGTTCCCTCGGGCCCAGCGACCACGACGGCCGCATCCGTCAGGTGCCAGTCGGGCCCCTCGACGACGGCGAGCGAGACGACCACGGGTCCGCCGGTCGGGACATCGCGGTAGGCGACGCCCGGGGTCGGCGCACCTGGCGAGGCCGCATCCCACAGCCAGCCCGGGTCGGCGAAGGCGTCGTCGAAGAGGTTCCGGAAGACGTCCACGGATGCGGCGAGCCCGCGCTGCACGAACGACTCCCGGTGTGCGCGGTGCGCGTCGGGGGTGCCGGGGTCGACGGTGAGGATCGTCGGGCCGATTCCCCCGGCGACGCCGGTCGCGGCCATGTGCCGGGCGCGGGCGAGCACCGCGATCTTGAAGCCGCCGTCGACGCGCGGATACAGCCGCGATGAGAGCAGCAGATATTTCGCCGTCGGCCACGCCACCATGGCGGATGTCCCCCCAGAGATCCCCAGCCTCGGCACGGTTCGGGTCGTGTCGAAGCAGGCTCAGCGTAGCGCACGGTGGGCTGCGGGTCGTGAAGGACTCGGGCGGGCACGACGAGGGCCCCGGCGCTCGGCCGGGGCCCTCGTTCGGTGTCGCAGGTCAGGCGCCGCTCTCGGCGACCTTGATCGCGGGGCTGTCCGACTCGGTCGTGACCTCGATCTTGCGGGGCTTCGCCTTCTCGCTGACGGGGATCGTGACGCTGAGGACGCCGTTGTGATAGCCGGCCGAGATCTTCTCGGTGTCCAGGCCCTGCCCGAGGCTCAGCTGCCGCAGGAACGACCCGGCGCTGCGCTCGCGCGTGATCCACTGCACGTCCTCGCCGACCGGGAGGGTGCGCTCGGCGCGGATGGTCAGCAGCTGGCCGTCGACGTCGATGTCCACCGAACCCGGGTCGATACCGGGCAGGTCTGCGGTGAGCACGTAGTGGTCGCCGTCGCGGTACAGGTCCATCGGCATCTGCCGCGGGCCCCGTCGTGCGCCGTCGAGGAACGTGTTCGCGAAGCGCTCCAGGTCTCGGAGCGGATCGTACGTTGCCATATCGCGTCTCCTTTCGAAGCGGATCGGATGGAACCGATCATCGTTTCCGGAGTTGAGCCGCCACGACTCAACTCTTTGAGGATAACACTCCGGCGACGTTCATACCAGGGCTCACCAGCGGTTGTGCACGTCCTCGGCCCAGCCCTCGATGCCGTCGAAGGCGACATCCACGGCATCCGTGCGGAACGTGCCCGACCAGGTGCCGAAGCACTGCAGCGTGCGCGAGGAGACGACGCCGAGCTGCGTCCCCGACCGCTTCGGGAAGAACGGCTCCAGCGTGGCGTCGAGGCCGCCGCCGGAGACCCGCCACGGCCCGCGCCATTCGTCGAGGTCGTACTCCCAGCGCAGCTCGTCGTGGATCTTGTGCAGCCGCCCGTCGACCACGACGCCGTTCTCGGTCACCCCGGTGCCGTCGGTCCACTTGCCACCCACCTGCAGCCCGAGCACGCGCCCGCCGCTGATGCCGGAGCCGGCGCCCCAGTTCCAGCGCACGTCGTACGGCCAGCGACCGCGGCCGTGGTCGAGCACTGCCCACGACCTCCCCGCGGGCACCTCGTGCGTCACCCCGTCGACCACGACGGTGCCGGATGCGGGGAGGGCGAGGTCCTTGACGGTGTACTGGAAGCGGGCGGGGTTCCGGAACGGCACCACCACCGCGAGGCATTCATGCCCGTCGGGCCGGTGCACCGTGACGTCGAACGATGCCCCCGGGATCGTCGCGCGCAGGCGGGTGCGCGCCGCATCCGGTTCGACGTCGATGCGCAGGTCCTTCGCCCGGGCGCGCGCCGGGCCCCCGCCGAGCGACGGCGGCACCGTCACGCCCCGGGCGGGGATGAGGGTCGCGTTCTTCGTGCGGATGTCGCCGGTGCGGCGGTCGTAGACCCAGACGTCGTGCACCGCGGCGTAGTCGATCGAGGAGACCGTGAGCGCGAGGATGTGCGTCGGGGTGAAGACGTTCCAGTACTCCCACCGCTTGTTCCGCCCTCGGCCGCGGAGCCCCGGGCCGATGCCCGACGTGTCCACGATCGGCCGCCGCGCCCAGCCGACGGCGGCAGGGTTCAGTCGCCCGTCGGGCAGCGTCAGCGACACCGGTGCGGTCAGTTCACGTTCGGTCATGCCTCCCCCTCGGCGGCCGCGCGGATGCGGTCGTGCATCCGCCGCATGGCCTGTTCGTCCACCTTCACGACCCGGCGGTCGTAGGTGAT
>JAEZSU010000146.1 GCA_023421635.1 Actinomycetes bacterium
CGTCGGTTCCGGGGCGGTGCCGATCGCCGCCTTCCGGTGCGCACGGAACGCCTTCCGCACCCACACGAGGTACACCAGCAGCGGCAGCCAGAGGGAGCCCATCGCGAGTGCGAGGGAGGGGTCGCCGTTCAGTGCGACCTCGGTCTGGGCGACCCCGACGACCTGCACGGCGGTGAGGATGGCCGCGAAGCCGAGGATGTTGATCGCGGTGAGGACGACCGCGAGCACCCAGGCCCAGCGGCGGCCTCGCCGCAGCCCGTTCGCGATGAGGGCGATCACGACGAGGTCGAGTGCGATGTCCCAGATGCCGCCGGAGACCGGTTCGGACGAGCCGAACGGGCCGTCCGTCGGTACGAGGTAGGCGATGATCTCGATCACCCCGAGCGCGCACAGCACCACGAACGCGACGAGGCGCTGCTCCCGCAGGGTAGTGCGCTGGATGCGGAGCGAGCGGTCGAAGGCCAGCACCAGCAGCACGGCCAGCAGGTGCTCGATGTCGTCGATGTTGCCCCAGAAGATCATCATGATGAGCACGAACGCGAGCAGCACCAGCCAGGCGCGTACCCGCCAGGGCTGGACGAACAGCGTGATCGCGGCGGCGATGCACGCCATCCCGCCGCCGGAGGGGCCGACGTCCAGCATCCCGGCCTGCAGCTGCGCCCACGGCCACCCGGTCATCGCCAGCAGCCACACGGAGAGCGCGGCGGCGAGCACGGCGAACAGCTGCCCGACGGCGAAGTATGCCGTGGCGACGCGCCAGCCGCGGCGGTACTCGAGGTAGGCCATGCCCCAGAAGCCGACGAGCACGATGGGGTACACCCACGGCCGTGCCACCAGGAACGTGCCCGTCGCCGGCGTCCACCATCGCCCGGCCTCGAGGGCGGGCAGCCCGTAGGCGAGGGTGTCCCAGAGCGGATGCTGCTCGAACGGCGCCCACAGCGCACCGGTGAGCACGCCGGCCAGGACCAGGAGGCCCACCACCGTGAGGGTCGCAGGGATGCGGCGGAGCACGGCGAGCGGGG
This sequence comes from Actinomycetes bacterium, assembly GCA_023421635.1. GTDB lineage: Bacteria > Actinomycetota > Actinomycetes > Actinomycetales > Microbacteriaceae > Microbacterium. Next base: position 1,023 of record JAEZSU010000146.1, read on the forward strand.
TCAGGCGGGTTCGGGCGGCATCCGTCATGGACCTCACCATATCGACGCGGCTCGGGGCGCCGCGGCGGTTCAGTCCTCGCCGGAGACGAGCAGCAGTGCGCGCAGTCCGTCGACGTCGTCGACCGCGGCCTGCGCCCCGTCGGCCTCGTGGGGCCAGCTGAAGCCCCACCGCACGAAGATCACCGGCACGCCGTTGGCGGCGCCGCCGTCGACGTCGTGGTGGCGGTCGCCGACGAGCACCGGGCGAGACACGTCGACGCCGTCTGCCGCGAGGCGGCGCAGCGACTCGGCGACGATGTCGGCCTTGTTCGCGAGCGTCTTCTCGTCGAGGGTGGCGCCGGTGATCGAGGTCAGATACTCGGTGAGGCCGAAGTGCTCCATCAGCGCCACGACCTGGATCTCGGGCTTCGAGCTCGCGGTCGCCTGCGGCACACCCGCGGCCGCCAGGTCTGCGACGAGCTCGGCGAGCCCGGGGTACATCCGCACGTCTTTGGTGTAGCCGTCCGCCCGCCCGAGCGTCCGGTAGAACGCGACCGCCTCGGTCGCCTGCTCGGGGGTCATCCCGGCCTGCCGCTGGAACGACTCGTGCATCGGCGGGCCGATCCAGTGCACCAGCTCCTCGCGGGTGGGCGCGGGCAGCCCGTAGTGCTCGAGGGTGACCGTGAGGCGACGCAGGATGCCGACGGAGGCGTCGACGAGCGTGCCGTCCACGTCCCAGAGGATGCAGGAGAAGGGGGAGCGGAGGGTCACCGTCCCACGGTATCGCGACTCAGAAGAGCCTCGGGGCGCCCGAGGCCGTGCCCTTCATGTCGTCGTAGTCGAGGGTGACGCAGCGGATGCCGCGGTCGGTGGCCAGCACCTTCGCCTGCGGCTTGATCTCCTGTGCGGCGAACACCCCCCGCACGGGGGCGAGGTGCGGGTCGCGGCCGAGGAGTTCGAGGTAGCGGGTGAGCTGCTCCACGCCGTCGATGTCGCCGCGGCGCTTCACCTCGACCGCGATCGTGCCGCCGGCGGGGTCGCGCAGCAGGAGGTCCACCGGGCCGATCGCCGTGGGGAACTCCCGGCGCACCAGGCTCAGCCCGTCGCCGATGAGCTCCACCTGCTCGGCCAGCAGGCGCTGCAGGTCGGCCTCCACGCCGTCCTTCACCAGGCCCGGGTCCACGCCGAGCTCGTGCGCAGAGTCGTGGAGGATCTCGTGCAGGTGCACGAGCAGCGCGTCGCCGGTCTTGGCGTGCGTCACCCGCCATTGCTCGACGACGCCTTCGCTTGCCGCATCCTCGTCCGGCGCCTGCACCTCGAGCCGGCAGGGCGGGCTCATCCAGTTCAGCGGCTTGTACGAGCCGCCGTCCGAGTGCACGAGGAGGCTCCCGTCCGCCTTGTGCACCAGCAGCCGGGTCGCGAGGGGGAGATGTGCGTTCAGGCGACCGGTGTAGTCGACGGAACAGCGGGCAATGACGAGACGCACCCGACGAGCCTACCCGCGCCCGCGCGGCGCGCTCAGTGGCGTCCCGAGCCCACCCCGCTGCCGGCGAGCGGCTTGGCGGCGGCCGAGAAGAACCCGGATGCGGCGACGAGCACCACCAGGATGTACAGCGTGTTCAGCAGTCCGATCTGCTCGCTGATCAGCCCGAGGATCGGTGGGCCCGCGAGGAAGGCCACGTAGCCGATCGTCGCCGCGGCGCTCACGCGGGCGGCGGCCTTGGCGGGATCGTCGCCGGCCGCGGACATGCCGATCGGGAAGCCGAGGGAGGCGCCAGCGCCCCACAGCGCCGCACCGACGAACACGAGCGGGAGGTTCGGGGCGAGGATGAACAGCAGCAGGCCCGCAGTCGCGGCGATCGAGAGCGCCCGCAGCACGGCGACCCGGCCGAACCGGTCGACGAGGGGGCCGCCGAACACACGCACGACCGTCATGGCGACCGAGAACACGGTCAGGCCGAGCGCGCCCGACGCCTCCGGTGCCGCATGGCCCTCGACGACGCCCAGTGCGAGCCAGTCGTTCGCCCCGCCTTCCGCGAAGGCCATGCCGAGCATGACGACGCCGAGCGCGTAGGTGCGCGGCTCCTTCCAGGCCGACAGCGCGACCCCGAGCCGCGCCCGCCACCCCTCGTGCGCCACCTCGGGTGCGTCGAGGGTCTCGGCACGGTTGGGCACGTTGGCGACCGCGATCACGGCGACCACCGCGATGGCGACCGCGACCGCCGTGAGGTGCGTGACCACGGGGAGCCCGGCGGCGATGAGGCCGACCCCGATCCCCGCGCCGATGACGGTGCCGAAGCTGAAGAAGGCGTGGAACAGGGGCAGCAGTGTGCGTCCGGACTGCGCCTCGATGGCGGCGCCCTCGACGTTCATCATGACGTCGAGGCAGCCGTTGCCGAACCCCCACAGCATGAGCCCCAGCACCACGAGCGGCACCGAGGTGAGCAGATCGCTGCCGACGCCGATGAGGGCGATGCCGGCGGCGAAGACGAGCATCATCAGCAGCATCCCGCGCCGCGCGCCGAGCCTGGCCAGCACGATCGAGCTGACCGACAGGCCGACGATCGAGGCGATACCGCCGAGCAGGAGCAGCACGCCGATCTCGGTCTTGCTGATCTCGAGCGCATCCTTGATCGCCGGCACGCGCGACGCCCACGTCGCGACGCTCAGGCCGCTGGCGAGGAAGATCGCGAAGACGGCGGTGCGCCAGCGCACGTACTGGGAGCGCGTGAGGGTGGTGTCCACGCGCACACTCTAGCGAATCGATTCGATGACGCGAATCGATTCGACGGATTCCGGACTAGCATCGGGGGCATGAACGTGCGCAGAGCGACGATCGCCGACGTCGCCCGTGAGGCGGGCGTGGCCCCGTCGACCGCGTCGGTCGTGTTCAGCGGCAAGACGCCGGTGTCGCCGCGCACTCGAGAACGCGTCCTCGCCGCCGCCGCCGAGCTCGGCTATGCGGGTCCGGACCCGCGCGCGGCGTCGCTGCGCCGCGGACGCTCCGGCATCGTCGGGGTGGTCCTGACCGAGCGGCTCGGCACCGCGTTCATCGACCCGGTCACCCGCGTCATGATGGACGGCCTCGCCGAAGGCGTCGGGGATGCCGGCCTGCTGCTGCTGCGGGAGGAAGGCGGCGACGGCGAACTCACGCTCAACAGTGCGCCCGTCGACGCGGTGGTGCTCATCGGCTGCAACGCACGGGTCCGCGACTCGCTCGACGTCGTCCGCGCCCGCGGTCTTCCGGTCGTGGTGATCGAGGGCGACGCGGGAGAGGGCATCCCGCAGATCGGGCTCGACAACCGCGAGGGGCAGGCCACTGTCGCCCGCCACCTGCGCGAGCTCGGGCACCGCGACGTGG
>JAEZSU010000244.1 GCA_023421635.1 Actinomycetes bacterium
CGCGGGGACGGATGCTGCGTCCCACCCTGTTCCGCCGCATCCGCTACACCGACCGCCGTCTCGTGCTGCTGTGCCGGTTCGGGATGCTGGTCGCCGCGGCACTGGTACTCGGGCTGCCGCAGCTGGCCGGCCCGTGGGTGCCGATGCTGTGCTTCCTCGTGCTGTGGGCGGGGTACATGTCGATCACGAGCATCGGCCAGACCTTCTACGGGTTCGGCTGGGAGATGCTGCTGCTGGAGGCGGGGTTCCTGGCGGCGTTCCTGGGCTCGGCGTCGGAGCCACCGCCGACGGTGGTGATCGTGCTCTGCTGGTGGCTGCTGTTCCGGCTGGAGTTCGGCGCCGGGATGATCAAGATCCGCGGCGGCCGCGAGTGGCGCGACCTCACCGCCCTCATGTACCACCACGAGACGCAGCCCATGCCGGGGCCGCTCAGCAGACGGGCGCATCTGCTGCCCCGCTGGTTCCACCGGCTCGAGGTGGTGGGCAACCATTTCTCGCAGCTCGTCGTCCCGTTCCTCCTCTTCGTTCCCCTGGCGGGGCTGTGGGTGCCGGGACCGGTGCCCGCACTCATCGGGACCGCGGCGGCCGTGGTCGTGATCGTGACGCAGCTCTGGCTGGTGCTCACCGGCAACTTCGCATGGTTGAACTGGGCGACGATCGTGCTCGCGTTCTCCGCCGTCGCGATCCCGACCCACCGTTCCCCCGCGTCGGACCCGCCGTGGCTGATCCAGGGGATCCCGTTGCCGTGGCTGCTGGTGACGTGCCTCGTGGGAGCCGGCTACGTCGTGCTCAGCGTGCCGGCGGTGCGGAACCTCTTCGCGCGGCGGCAGCTCATGAACGCGAGCTTCAACCGGTGGCAGCTCGCCAACGCGTACGGCGCCTTCGGCACGGTCACGAAGGAGCGGATCGAGTACGTGGTGGAAGGCACGACGGACGAGGATCCCGATCGCGCCGAATGGAAGGAGTACGGGTTCCGCGGCAAGCCCGGCGACCCGCGGCGCGTCTCACCGCAGATCGCGCCGTATCACCTGCGGCTGGACTGGCTCATGTGGTTCCTGCCGCTGGGCGCGCCGCTGGACGAGTGGTTCACCACGTTCCTGCACCGGCTGCTGACGGCGGATGCGGCAACCCTGCGGCTGCTGCGGCACGACCCGTTCGATGGCGAGCGGCCTCGGTGGGTCCGGGTGGTGTCGTACCGCTACCGGTTCGCGGACCGGGAGACCGCGCGACGCGACCACGTGTGGTGGGTCCGGGATCGGCGGCGGATGCTGGTGAGCCCGGTCCGGCTCCCGGACTGAGAGCGCCACCGGCACGGCGAAGGCGATGGCGGAGCCACCCGGCGCCCGCCATCGCCTCCTCTGCCGTCGCTCAGGAACGAGCCGCCCGTCGGCGATATGCCGTGACGCCGACCAGCAGCAGCCCGGCGACGAGTGCAGCACCACCGGCGACGATCACGGGCATCGGCAGGGTGCCGCCCGTCGCCGACAGCGCCGGACCGGGGGTGATCGGGGTGACGGGCGTCACCGGCGTGATCGGCCGGACCGTGTTGGTGAGTTCCGCATCCACCGTGGTGCCGCGGCCGATGGTCACGGTGACGGGGTCGCTCGCTTCGACGACCACCGTGGTGGTCGCGCCGGTGCGGCTCTCGGTGACCGTGCATTCGGTGCCGGCGAGCAGGTCGGGCACGAGCTGGGCGTACTCGCCCGCCGCAGTGCCGGCCGGGAGGACGAACGACTCGGTCGTCCCGTCGGTGCACTCGATGTCGAGGGCGATCTCGCCCTGCAGGCCCGCACCGCTGCCGGTCACGGTCTTCACGACGTTGAGCGTGCCGAAGCGGAAGTCGGCGGTGTTGGTCAGTGCGGCGTCGACGGTCCCGCCCGGCACGATCTCGACCGTCACCGGGTCGTCCCCCTCGACGACCACATCGGTCGTCTCCCCGGTCTCGGTCTCGGTCACGGTGCACGAGGTTCCGGCGGGGATGGCGGTGAACAGCCGGGTGTAGTCGCCCGCGGCACTGCCCCCAGGGATCGTGAACGTCTCGTCCACCTCGGTGCCGCACACCACGTCGAGCACGATGTCGTCCTGCAACCCGGCCGCGGGTCCGGCGATGGACTTCACCACGTTCAAGCTCCCGTCCCGGAAGGCGACGGTGTTCTGGACGGTCGCGGTCGCCCCCGCGGCGGTGATCGTCGCCGGCGGTGGCAGCGTGGGTGTGACCAGCACACTCGTCGTATCGCCGGTCACCGGTTCGGTCACCGTGCACACCGTCTCGACGGGGAGGTTGTCGTACGTGAACGTCTGGGTGGTGGCGGTGCCGGCTGGGATGTCCGCGGTGAAGACGCTGCCGTTGTCGCATTCGATGCGAAGCTGCGCCGCGCCCTGTTCGCCCACCGCCTCGCCCGCATAGGTCTTGTCGACCGTGAGCGACCCGACCGCGAAGAACGCGGCCGACGCCTCCGCGACGGCTTCGAGCGTGGTGGTGTCGGCGAGGATCAGCCGCTGGGCATCCTGGACTGTCGGCGTCTCGCCGTCGTAGAGGTACACCTGTCCTCGCTGGACGGTCACCTCGGCCCTCGCACGCAGCACGGTGGTACTCGTGGTCGCCGCGCTGCTGCGGATCCAGATCTCCGTGCCGGACGGGACGGAGGTGCCGTCCGCGATGGGGTCGGTCGCCGCCTGGTCGCGGTACATCGTGAAGCCCGTCGGCGTCGACACGGTGATGGGCACGCCGCCTTCTGCGGTGACGACGAAGGGCCCCGCGCTGGTCCCGAGCGGCACGGGCGCCGTCGGTCCGGTGATGGTGATCTCCGGCGCGGGCGGCTCCACCACCGGCCCGTTCTCCAGCGCGTCGGCCACGATGGCGGCCGTCGCGGGGCGGATGGTGGTCTCCGACGTGTTGACCACGAACCCGTCGGTGAAGTACCAGATCGCGGCCTGCACTGCGGCGGCCCTGTCGTTCTCGCCGAGCGACGCCGGCTCCCCCGAGGTCGGGTAGTAGTTGTTGAGGATGTAGGCCACGTAGTCGACGTTGGGCACGTTCGATTCGTCCCAGGTGCCCGACTCGTACCCGATGCCCGCCTGGGTGGAGACACGGAGGTTGATGCAGTACATCTCGCCGGTCAGTGACGGGTCGTCCACGCTCGCGGTGCGGATGATGCCGGCGAACGTGGTCAGCGCGGTGTACCCGGTCGAGGGGTTGTCCGTGGGGTAGCTAGCCGTGCTGGGATCCGGCGCGGAAGGGGTCACGGGCTGGAATCCGGCGAGCGAGTTGTCGCCGGGTCCGGTGCCGGTGAGCACGATCTCCGTCGCGGGCCCGGTCTGCGTGTCGATGACGGGTGTCTCGTCGTCGAGTCTCGCGTTCGCGGCAGGCCCGAGCGGGACCAGGATGAGGGCGGCCACGGCGACGAACACCGTGAGCACGGCTCCGAGCAGTCGGGCGCGGCTGCTGCGCGGCGGGGATGCGGGCTGTGAAGCGTTCACGACTCACCGTTCTGTCCGGGGGGAGAGGACCGTTCAGACCACCGTCCGGCATGGCCCCGCCGTCCGGGTAGTGCCAGAAGTCCCGGGCCCTGCGACCCCGTGTGCCCTCGCCCGTGAGCCCGCGCGGGCGATTATCCATGGGCGATCGGTTTCCGCAAGCCTGTGCCGGATGACCCTGCCGGGCGTAGGAAGGGTCTCGGCGGCAGGGGCGAGCGACAGGACCCTTCGCACGCTGCCGGAATGCGCTGCGTCCGCAGCCCGCATCCGGCCGACTCCGATGTCGTACCTTCGCTCCTCCCCCCCGGATGAGCCTCGACTCCGTCCCAGGAGGCGTGATGTTCCCCGTATTCGTCGTCGACGACAACGAACTCGTCCGACTCGGCATCGGCTCGCTGCTCGCCACGAGCGGCCGGTTCGAGCTCGTCGGGCAGACCGGGTCTGCCATCCAGGCGGCCCAGCTGATCCTCGCCACGCGCCCGGAGATCGTGATCCTCGACGACCGGCTCCCGGACGGCAACGGGATCGAGCTGTGCCGTGCGCTGCAGGCGACGACACCGCGGCCGCGGTGCATCGTGCTGTCGGAGGACGAGGCCGGTGCAACGCGTGCGGCGGCGTTCTCCGCGGGGGCCGCGGCGTACATCCGCAAGCCCATGCGGCGCGACGTGCTGCTCGACGCGCTCGTGCGGGTCGCGCTCGGTCAGCAGCTGCTCAGTGCGCCCGCACCGCATGACACGGCGCGGCGGCGGCCGGCGATGCTCTCACCCCGGGAGCTGCAGGTGCTGGCGCTCCTGGGGGCGGGCATGACCAATCGGCAGATCGGGTACGCCCTGCACCTGTCGGAGAAGACCGTCAAGAACTACGTCTCGGGGCTGTTGTCCAAGCTCGGGTTCGAGCGACGCACGCAGGCCGCCGTGTACGCGGCCACCCACGACGGCGGCACGATCGGGGGTGCGCCCGAGACGGAATGAGCGTCGCGCGGCCGGTCAGACGTTCCGCCAGTCGTGACTGGTCAGGTGCGAGCCCGCCTGCGGGCCCATCTGGAGCATCCCGCCATCGGCGACGATCGAGGTGCCTGTGATGTACGAGGACTGCGGCGATGCCAGGAACGCGATGACCGCTGCGATCTCGCGGGCGTCCCCCGGTCGGCCGAGCGGGATGCCGGGACGGTCGGTCCCGACCGGGTCCTCATCGGTCTGCCCGGTCATCGGGGTCGCGATCTCGCCCGGAGCGACGGTGTTCGCCGTGATGCCGTACCTGCCGAGCTCCAGCGCCGCGGTCTTGATCAACCCGCCCAGGCCGTGCTTCGCGGCGTCGTAGGCGCTGGACCCCACCCGCGGCTGGTGCTCGTGCACGCTGGAGACCGCGATGATGCGGCCGCCATGGCCGGCGTCGACCATCCGGCGCGCGGCGCGCTGGATCAGCACGAACGCGCCCGTCAGGTCGACGTCGAGCACGTGGCGCCATTCCTCGAGCGTGACCTGCAGCAGCGGCGTCGCAGCCCCCGTGCCGGAGTTGTTCACGAACACGTCGAGCCCGCCGAGCTCGTCCGCGAGGCCGTCGAGGACGTCGCCGCACGCGGGGATGTCCGCCGCATCCAGTCGGGCCACCACGGCACGAGCGCCGTGGGCGCGCACCTCGGCCGCGGTCTGCTCGGCGCCTTCCTCGTCGGTGTGCCAGGTGACGCCCACGTCGATCCCGGCTTGGGCGAGGGCGACGGCCGTGGCGCGGCCGATGCCGGAGTCGGCACCGGTCACGACGGCGTGGCGGGGTTCGGGGGTACGGGCGGTGTCGACGTCGAGGGGAGTCATGCCGGCGATGCTAGGCGGGCGCGGTCCCACGCCGTGGGGGCTTGCGCCCGCCTCGCATCGCCGTCGCGTCAGCTGCGGCCGGCCGGCTCCGGGTCCTGCTCGGCCGCGGTGTGGACCGGGTGGCGCCGTTCGAGCGCCGCACCTTCCACATCCACGTCGGGCAGGATGCGGTCGAGCCACCGCGGCAGCCACCACGCGGATCTGCCGAGCAGGTGGAGCAGCGCGGGGGTGAGCACCATGCGCACCACGAACGCGTCGAAGAGCACGCCGATGGCGAGGCCGAAGCCGAGGGGCCGGATCATCGCCAGGTGCGAGAACACGAACCCGCCGAACACCGAGATCATGATGATCGCGGCCGCCGTGACCACGGCCCGGCCGTTGTGGAGGCCGGCCACGACCGCGGAGCGCGCGGGCATGCCGTGCACGTACGACTCCCGCATCCCCGAGACGAGGAAGAGCTGGTAGTCCATGGCCAAGCCGAACAGCACGCCCATGATGAGGATCGGTGCGAAGCTCAGCACCGGGCCGGGGTCGTGCACGCCGAACACGGTGGAGAGCCAGCCCCACTGGTAGATCGCGGTCACGGCGCCGAGCGCCGCGAACAGCGACAGCACGTACCCGAGGGTCGCGATGACGGGCACCAGGATCGACCGGAACACGACGATCATGATGATCAGCGAGAGCCCGACCACGACCACGAGGTAGACCGGCAGCGCGTCGGCGAGCTTCTGCGACACGTCGATGTTGCCGGAGGCCGTGCCTGCGACCCCGATGGCGACCTCGCCGTCGACGCCCGGGACGTCGTCGAGCGGCGACAGCGCCCGGAGGTCATGCACGAGCTGCTCGGTCGACGCAGTGGTCGGGCCTTCCTCGGGGATCACCTGGAAGGCTGCGATCGTGCCGCCGTCGGACACGGCGATCGGCGCGACGGCCGCCACGTCGTCCTGGTCGAGCAGGGTCGTGGCGATGTCGGCCTGCAGCGCCACCTCGTCGTCGTCGGACACCGCGGTGGGGAGCTCCGCGACCACCAGCAGCGGGCCGTTCATCCCGGCACCGAACTTGTCGGTGATGGTCGTGTGCGCCTTGTACTGGGTGGTGTCGGTCGCCTCGCTCGAGCCGTCCGGCAGCCCGAGTCGCATCGAGAGCGCAGGGATGGCGATGATGAGCAGTGCGACGATCGCCACGGCGCCCTGCAGGATCGCGCGGCCCGTGCCCATCGGCTTCGGGGTGCCCACGGCGTGGTCGGGGTGACCGATCCGTGCGCGGGCGCGCCGGCCGAGCACGCGGAACTTCATCATGCCGAGCAGCGCCGGGGTGAGCGAGATGGCCACGAGCACCGCCACGACGACGCAGACGGCTGCCACGGTGCCCATCACCCCGAGGAACGGGATGCCGGTGACGTTCAGCGCGAGCAGTGCGACCACGACGGTGGAACCCGCGAACACGACGGCGTTCCCGGAGGTGCCGTTGGCGAGCCCGATCGATTCGTGGAGGTCCATCCCGCTCAGCAGCTGCCGCCGGTGGCGGTTGAGGATGAACAGCGCGTAGTCGATGCCGACGGCGAGGCCCAGCATGACCCCGAGCACGGGGGTGATGGAGGCCATGTCGACGACGCCGGAGAAGGCCATGGAGCCGGCGACGCCGACGCCCACGCCCACCAGCGAGGTGATGATCGGTGCGATCGCGGGCAGCACGGCGCGCAGCATCACCAGCAGCACGATCGCGGCGATGAACATGCCGACGATCTCGCCGACGCCGACGATGCCCTCGATCGAGGTCGCGATGGTCGACGAGTACTCGACCGTGACGCCGTCGATGTCGGCGTCGTCGAGCATCGCGGCGACGTCTGCCTTCAGCTCCGGGGAGAGGGAGTAGAGGTCGTCCTCGAACGCGATCGTGCCGATCGCGGCGGTGCCGTCCTCGGACACCATGCGGATGTCGGATGCCGCGGCGAGCAGCGTCTCCCCGTCGGCGAGCTTCTGCGCCTCGCTCTCGAGGGTCGCCCGGTTCTCGTCGAGCGTGGCCTGTCCCTGGTCGAGTTGCGCCTGCTGCGCGTCGAGCTGGCCCTGCTGGGCGTCCAGCTGTGCCTGCTGCGCGTCGAAGCGGGCCTTCGCCTGCTCGTAGACACCGGCCGCCTTCGCCTGTGCGACGGCGTCCTCGAGCTGCGCCTTGCCGGCGTCGAGCTGCGCCTGCCCGGCATCCAGCTGCGCCTGGCCCGCGTCGAGCTGGTCCTGCGCGGCGTCGAGCTGGGCTCGGCCGCCCTCGAGCTGCTGTGCGCCGGCGGCGAGCTGCTGCTCCTGGTCGGCGCGCTGCTGCTCGGTCTGGAACGGGGCGGAGACCCCGGCGACGCCGTCGACGTCGCCGATCTCGGTGAGCAGCGATCCGATGGCCGCTTCCTGGTCGGCGGTGAACGGTGCGTCGTCGTCGGTCGCGAACACGACCTGGCCGGTCGCGCCGGCGAGGTCGGGGAGGGCGTCGGAGAGCTGGTCGCTGACCCGCTCGGTCTCGGTCCCCGGGATGGAGAAGCTCGTCGCGAGGGTCCCGCCGAACGCGAGGAACGACCCGCCCGCGAGTCCGAGCACGACGATCCAGCCGAGCAGCACCGCCCACGCGCGGCGGGCCGCGAAGCGGCCGAGACGGTAGAGAAGATTCGCCACAGCGAGCCCTTCGTCAAAACAAACGGTCTGAGGGCGCGTCATCGAGCCGCCTCAAATTTATCCGACGTGTGTCGGGGACCTGGCGGTCGTGTTCGGATTCTCAGCGAATGGTCGGCGGACGCGAACGCAGCATCGAACTGACACAATCGGTTCCATGGATCCCAGAGCAGCGCGCACGCGGGGACGCCTGCAGGATGCACTGCTCGAGCTCGCCCGCGAGCGTCCGCTCGACGAGATCACGGTCGGTGACATCACCGACCGTGCCGCGGTGAACCGGTCGAGCTTCTACCAGCATTACTCCGACAAGGACACGCTGCTCGCCGATGCGCTCGAACGCGTCATCGACGACGTGTCCGACCAGCTCCGCTCGCGCGCGGAGCCGTTGCCGCTGGGCATGCCGGAGGAGTTGCAGCAGTACCTGGCGCACCTGGCCGCGAACGCGCCACTGTATCGCCGGGTGCTGGGCGAGCACGGCTCGACGGTCGTCACCGCCCGGCTCCGGCGCCGGGTGGAGCGCATCGTCTCGGAGACCATCGACGCGGTCGATTCGCCGGCGTTCGTCGGCATCCCGCTCGACGTCGTCGCCGCCGGGATCGCAGGCACGGCGCTCGGGGTGATCACCGCCTGGATCGCCAGGGATCCGGTGCCGCCGCTCGAGGTCGCCAGCAATTGGTTGTGGCAGGTGCTCACAGGCCCCGGCGTCGTCGCCGTGGCGGAGGGGGATGTGTGATGGGACGACGTTCGAAGGACCCCGGGCCGCAGATCGTCTGGCGCGTGCTGGTCACCGGCAATGCGACCGACGTGGTCGACGCCCTCATGGCGGGCGCCCGTCGCGAGCAGATCGAACTCATCGATGCGGGCAGCACGGAGCGCGCGAACGTCGCGATCGCCGCCGTGCGCACGAGTTCGCGCTCGACCCTCGCGCTCGGCATCAAGACCCTCGACGAGGTGGCCGCGTTCATCGAGCCCGACGCCCCCCGACTGGTGATCGCGGTGCGGGCGAAGCTGACGATCACGCCCGACCGCCTGCTCGGCCCGCTCGTGCGCGAGATCCTGTTCCAGGTGGCAGTCGCCGCGACGGGCCTCGAAGGCGTCAAGAAGCTGCGCACCGCCCGGGCACGGTTCGGGTCGGCGCTGCTCGACGCGGCCGGCCTGCACGTCTTCCGCGTGGGACGGATGCGGATCCAGCCGCCATCCTGAGCTCTTTCATCATCCGGGCGCATTCGACGAATTCAGTTGCATTATCGAGTAGGGACAACTGAATCAGTTGCGTTGGGTGACTGCGGAGGCCTACGCTGGGCACATGCCCCCCACCACTCCCCCGGCCCTCGACCGCGTCTCGAAGCAGATCATCGAACTCTTGCAGGAGGACGGCCGGCGCCCGTACGGCGAGATCGGACGCGCCGTCGGCCTGAGCGAAGCCGCGACCCGCCAGCGCGTGCAGCGCATGATCGAAGCCGGAGTGATCCAGATCGTGGCGGTGTCCGACCCGATGCAGCTCGGCTTCCACCGGATGTCGATGATCTGCATCCGGGTCAGCGGGGATCCGCGCGCCGTCGCGGCGCAGCTCGCGGAGATCCCGGAGTTGAGTTATGTCGTCGTCACCCTCGGCAGCTTCGACATCCTCGCCGAGGCGGTCTGCGAGGACGACGCCGACCTGCTCGAACTCATCCTCACCCGCATCCGGACCATCCCGGGCGTCACGCACACCGAGTCCCTCCAGTACGGCGGGCTGTACAAGGACCACTACAACTGGGGTACGCGCTGAGCGCACCCGGGGAGCACCCATGGGAACCACCGTCTTCGAACGGCAGGCGCCGGAACGCCGCGTCGTCGACCACGCACTCCGGGGCACCGAGCTGCGGACGTTCTGGCTCGACGACCTGACGCGCCCGCGCTTCCCGCGCCTCATGGCCGACACCGCGGCCGACCTCGCGATCGTCGGCGGCGGGTACACCGGGCTGTGGACCGCGGTGCGGGCGAAGGAGCGTGACCCTGGTCGGCGCGTCGTCGTGCTCGAGGCGTCGCAGGTCGCGTGGGCGGCCTCGGGCCGGAACGGTGGGTTCTGCGAGGCCAGCCTCACCCACGGGTACGAGAACGGGCTGAGCCGGTGGCCCGAGGAGATCGACCGGCTGGAGCACCTCGGCATCGAGAACCTCGACGGCATCGAGGCGACGATCGCGCGCTACGACATGCAGGTCGACTTCGAACGCACCGGGCAGCTCTCGGTCGCAGTGGAACCGCACCAGGTCGATTGGCTCCGCGACGAGGCGGGGTTCCTCGACCGCGACGCGGTGCGTGCCGAGGTGCACTCCGACACCTACCTCGCGGGCGCGTGGGACCGGGACGGCTGCGCGATGGTGCACCCGGCCAAACTCGGACTGGAGCTCGCACGGGTCGCGACCGAGCTCGGGGTGGAGATCTTCGAGCACACCCTGGTGCACCGCATCGACGAAGCCCCGCACGGTGCGGTCACCCTCGTCACCGACCGCGGCGGGGTGACCGCATCCGCCGTCGCGCTCGGGACCAACGCGTTCCCGTCGCTCCTGCGGCGAAACCGGCTCATGACGGTTCCCGTGTACGACTACGTGCTCATGACCGAGCCGCTCACCGCCGAGCAGCTCGCCGCAGTGGGCTGGTCGAACCGGCAGGGGCTGGCCGACAGTGCGAACCAGTTCCACTACTACCGGCTCACCGCCGACAACCGCATCCTGTTCGGCGGGTACGACGCGATCTACCACTTCGGCGGCAAGGTTCGGCCGAAGTACGAGGACCGCATGGCCAGCCATAGACGGCTCGCCTCGCACTTCTTCACCACCTTCCCGCAACTCGAGGGGCTGCGGTTCACCCACCGGTGGGCGGGCGTGATCGACTCGTCCAGCCGTTTCTGCGCGTTCTTCGGCACCGCGCGGCGCGGCCGCGTCGCCTACGCCACGGGGTTCACCGGCCTCGGCGTCGGCGCCTCGCGGTTCGCCGCCGACGTGATGCTCGACCTGCTCGACGGAGCGGAGACCGAGCGCACGCACCTGCGGATGGTGCGGGAGCGCCCGATCCCCTTCCCGCCGGAGCCGGCGGCGTCGATCGGCGTCAACCTCGTGCGGCGCTCGATGGACAAGGCCGACCACGACGGCGGGCGCCGCGACCTGCTGCTTCGCACGCTCGACGCCGTGGGGATGGGGTTCGACTCCTGATCGGCGGGGCGTGTGCGGCGAGCCGTCGGAATGACGAGCCGTCGGAATTCAGGCTGTACGTCGCCGACCTGCAGCCGGACCCCGGCGGGGCCGCGCTGAGCCTGAATTCCGACGGCCGCGGCCCTCAGGCCGCGTCTCGAACCTCGCGGGCGAACCGCTCCCCGTGGTCGCGGAGCGTGGCGATGTGCCGCGCCATGGCTGCCTCGACGGCGAAGCCGAGGTAGGCACTGCGCCCGGGTACAGGTGCCACCACGTTTCGTCGCGCTGCGCTCGCTCAACGACCGAAGCGTTTCGTCTCGCTGCGCTCGCTCAACGACCGAAGCGTTTCGTCTCGCTG